>JABRVY010000042.1:0-9446 GCA_039961755.1 Acidobacteriota bacterium
TCCCGGGGCCGCGGGTGGGGATATCCTTGAAAGTGCGCCCATCGAAGCGGGCCAGGCCGCCAAAGGTGCCGATCCAGAGGTACCCCTCCTCATCCTGGAGGATGGCGGTCACCGAGTCCTGGGGCAGCCCCTGGTTGACCGTCCAGCGGCGAACCGCAAAGTGGTGCTCACCAGTGGCCGCCTCGCCAGCCACCGCGGCGGATAGCGCGGCGACGACCAGCCACGATCGCCAGGCTGCTCGCAGCCGCCGTCGCGGTCGCCCGGGCGCCACGGGTCCGTCCCTCACCCCCTCGTATCATACTGGAGAAGCTGCGCTCCCCCCGGGCCTGGACGCCGCCCGGCGGGGCGGCGCAACCCTCGCCTCGACCCGTGTTACCCTCTCGGGCGAGGAGGTCGGCCATGGCCCGCCAGCTGCAGCTCGAAGGGGAAATTCACCCTGCCGACAAAGGTGGCGCCGGCGCGTCAGTGTCGCAACGAATTCGTGCCCGGATCCTTGCCGCCGGCGCTCGCTTTCATGCCAACGACAACATCTCGACCTTCATCGAGAAGGGGGAGCTGGAGGCCTTGCAGGAGGAGGTCGCCAGCAAGATGGAGGAGGTCCTCCAGGCCCTGGTGATCGACACCTCCAGCGACCACAACACCCAGGAAACCGCCCGCCGGGTGGCCAAGATGTACCTCCGGGAAGTGTTCGCCGGTCGCTACCTGCCGGCCCCGCCGGTCACCGAGTTCCCCAACGTGCGACGCCTGAACGAACTCATGATCGTGGGGCCCGTCACCCTTCGCAGCGCCTGCTCCCACCACCTGTGCCCCATCATCGGCCGGGTGTGGGTAGGGGTGATGCCCAACGAGCACTCCGCCCTGATCGGCCTGTCCAAGTACGCCCGCCTGGTGGAGTGGGTGATGACCCGGCCGCAGATCCAGGAGGAGGCCGTCATGCAGCTCGCCGACCTGCTGCAGGACAAGATGCAGCCCGACGGCCTGGCCATCGTCATGGAGGCCGACCACTACTGCATGCAGTGGCGGGGGGTCAAGGACATGGACTCCAAGATGACCAACAGCGTCATGCGCGGCGCCTTCCTCACCAACGCCAACCTGCGGCGGGAGTTCCTCTCGCTGCTCACCGACCGCCACGACTAGGAGGGCCCAGCCCATGCTCGTCCGACTGCTCTACGCCAGCCGTGCCACCCAGGAGATCAACGACGCCCTGGTCGCCGGCATCCTCAAGCACTCCCAGAAACACAACCAGGAGCACGGGATCACCGGTGTCCTCTGCACCTACTCGCCCACCAACGTCTTCCTGCAGGTCATCGAGGGCAGCCGCGAGGAAGTCAACTCGTTGTACAACGCCATCGTTGGCGACCCCCGCCACCGCGAAATCACCCTGCTCCTCTACGAAGAAATCTTCGAGCGGCGCTTCGCCGCCTGGCGCATGGGCAGCGTCAACCTGAACCGCATCAACACCGGACTCATCCTGCGCTTTTCCGAGCGGCCAGTGCTCGACCCCTTCGCCATGGGCGGGCGCGCCTGCATGGCCCTGCTCGACGAGCTGGTCTCCACCGGCGCCATCACCATCCGCGATTGACCGATCCCGGCGGCAACTCTGCCCGCCCTCGACCGGCAGTCCGCCGTCGGCCGACCTACCGCGTCAGCTTGCGGTAGGTGATGCGGTGGGGACGCAGCGCCTCCTCCCCCAGCTGCTGCCGCCGCCAGGCCTCGTACTCGCTGAAGTTGCCCTCGAAAAAGTCCACCTGGCTGTCCCCCACGAAGGCCAGGATGTGGGTGGC
Source organism: Acidobacteriota bacterium (assembly GCA_039961755.1). Classification (GTDB taxonomy): domain Bacteria; phylum Acidobacteriota; class Thermoanaerobaculia; order Thermoanaerobaculales; family Thermoanaerobaculaceae; genus CALEVZ01. Next base: position 1,785 of record JABRVY010000042.1, read on the forward strand.
GATGCGGTCCAAGAACCAGCGGTCGTGGGAGATGATCACCGCGCAGCCGGCGAACTTTTCCAGGCCGCCCTCGAGGGCGCGCAGGGTGTTGACGTCCAGGTCGTTGGTGGGCTCGTCCAGGAGCAGCACGTTGGCCCCCTCCTTGAGCATGCGGGCCAGGTGCACGCGGTTGCGCTCGCCCCCCGAAAGCTGCGACACCTTCTTCTGCTGGTCGGCCCCGGTGAAGTTGAAGCGGGAGCAGTAGGCGCGGGCGTTCATGGTGACCTTGCCCAGCTGCACCTCGTCCCGCCCCTCGGAAATGGTCTCGAAGACTGTCTTCTCGGGGTCCAGGGTGCGGGACTGGTCGGCGTAGGCCAGCTTCACCGTTTCCCCCAGCGTGAGCGTTCCCGCGTCGGGCTGCTCCTCCCCCACGATCATCTTGAACAGTGTCGTCTTGCCCGCCCCGTTGGGGCCGATGACCCCGACGATGGCCCCGGGTGGAAGGGAGAAGTTGACGTTTTCCATCAGCAGGCGGTCGCCGAACCCCTTGGCGAGTCCCCTGGCCTCGATCACCACGTCCCCCAGGCGGGGGCCCGGCGGGATGTAGATCTCCAGGTCCCGGGCGATCTCCTCCGGCCGGGCGGTGAGCAGCTCCTGGTAGGCGTTGATGCGGGCCTTGCCCTTGGCGTGCCGGGCCTTGGGAGCCATGCGGATCCACTCCAGCTCCCGCTCCAACGTCTTCTGCCGCTCGCTTTCCGCCTTCTGCTCCCGGCGCAGGCGCTCCTGCTTCTGCTCCAGCCATGAGGAGTAGTTGCCCTTCCAGGGGATACCCTGGCCGCGGTCCAGCTCCAGAATCCACTCCGCCACGTTGTCCAGAAAGTAGCGGTCGTGGGTGACGGCGATCACCGTCCCCTCGTAGCGCTGCAGGTGCTGCTCCAGCCAGGCCACCGTTTCGGCATCCAGGTGGTTGGTGGGCTCGTCCAGCAGCAGGATGTCGGGCTTGGCGAGCAGCAACCGGCACAGGGCGACGCGCCGCAGCTCCCCTCCCGAGAGCACTGAAATGGGGGTCTCCGGTGGCGGACAGCGCAGCGCGTCCATGGCCAGCTCCAGCCGTGCGTCCAGATCCCAGGCGTCCAGGGCGTCCAGGCGTTCTTGCACCTCCCCCTGCCGCTGCAGCAGCCGGTCCATCTCGTCCCCGTCCAGAGGCTCGGCGAAGCGGTTCGAGATCTCCTCGAACTCGGCCAGCAGAGCGGCGGCCTCCCCCGCCCCCTCCCGCACGATCTCTCCGACCGTCTTGTCGGGGTCGAGGCGGGGCTCCTGCTCCAGGAAGCCGATGCTGTACCCGGGGGCGCAGGCCACCTCCCCGGAAGAGGGTTGCTCCACCCCTGCCATGATCTTCAGAAGGGTCGACTTGCCCGAGCCGTTGAGGCCGATCACGCCGATCTTGGCCCCGTAGAAGTACCCCAGGTAGATGTCCTTGAGCACCTGCCTGGTGCCGTGCACCTTGCCAACCCCCACCATGGAGTAGATGACCTTGTTGGGCTCCTCCTGCCGCGCCATGAAACGCCCTCCCGCGTCCCGTCACTTTGCCGTGCCACACCCGCCCTGTCCAGCCCCTGCGGGCTTTCTCGCCCCTCTGCCGGGGGGAAAGAGTCGCTGCGAGCGAGCCAGGCCGCACAGACACGGTCACGGACACAGACACGGTCACGGGCACGGACACGGACACGGGCACGGGCACGGTCACGGACACCGGCACGGGCACGGTCACGGACACCGGCACGGGCACGGACACGGACACGGACACGGACACGGTCACGGTCACGGTCCTCCGCACTACCCGCCCTTGCCAGCGGCCGACGGGGCGCAGGCGGGCTGACCCTTGACTGAACCCGAAAACCGCGGTTGGCTTCTACTGCGAGGCCGGATTTCGCCGCGCTGGCGGGCGTACTCGGGGACTCGAGCGGTGCGCCGTACGCTTGAGAGTACGGCTCGCACCCTCGCCCCCGCGCGCGCCCGCCATCATCGGCGTCTCCGACCTCTCGTCACGAACCCAAGCGCGCTTTTCGGGCTGAGCGACTCAACGGACCGAGGCCGTTGACCCCGGCATCTCCTTCCAGGGCTCGGCGCGACCCCCCAGGTGCCTGGCCAGGAACTCGTCCACCCGGCCGTAGAAGTCCAGGCGATTGCTGGGACGGGCGAAGCCGTGGCCCTCGTCGGTGTAGACCACGTACGTCACCGGCAGACCTTTGTCGCGCATCGCCTGCACCATCTGGTCGGATTCGCGGATGTTGACCCGTGGGTCGTTGGCGCCCTGGGCGATGATGAGGGGGGCGCGCACCTTATCGGCATGGAAGAAGGGGGAGATGCGGCGGTTCAACTCGGGGTCGTTCTCGGCGTCGCCCACCCGCAGCACGAACTGCTTCTTGATGGGCGCCCAGTATGGTGGGATGGACTCGAACAGGGTCTTGATGTGGGAGGGCCCGACGATGTCTACCCCACAGGCGTACAGCTCGGGGGTGAAGACCAGGCCGGCCAGGGTGGCGTAGCCGCCATAGGAGCCACCGTAGATGCACACCCGCTCGGGGTGGACGATCCCCTTGGCGATGGCCCACTTCACCGCGTCGGTGAGGTCGTGCTGCATACTCCCCACCCCCCACTGGCCGTTGCCGGCGTTCAGGAACAGCTTTCCGAAGCCGGCCGAACCGCGGAAGTTGACCTGCAGGGTGGCGTACCCGCGGTTGGCCAGCCACTGCGCCTCCGGGTTGTACCCCCAGCTGTCCCGGGCCCAGGGGCCACCGTGCACGTTGAGTACCAGGGGGAGGTTTTTGGGCTCCACCCCCACCGGCAGCGTCAGATAGCTGGGGAGTTCCAGGCCGTCCCTGGCCTTGATGACCACCGGCTGCATGGGGGCGAGTCGGTACCTGCTGAGCTCGGGCTGGTTGGCGAACAGGAAGGTGCCCTTCTTGGCCGCGCGGTCCCAGGCGTACCAGTTCACCGGCCCATCGTCGGACTGGAAGGTGATGATCCAGGTGCGGTCGGCGCGGTCCCGTCCCGCGAGAACGAAGTCGCCCCGCTGCAGCTTCGAGATGGCCTCGAAATCTGCCTTCACCCCCTCGTCCAGCACCGTCCACTCGCTGCGCAGGTAGTTGAAGGCCACCGCTTGCACGACGCGGGTGTCGGGGTGGATCACGGTCTGCCCCACATCCGCCCGGGGGTTGACGGCCAGCACCTTTTTCTCGACCCCCTGGGCAGCGTCCACCAGCACCAGGCGGGTGGTATCCGACCCGATGGAGGTTTCCGCGTACAGCCCCTTGCCGTCGGAGGTGAAGGCGATGGCTCCCCCATTTTCGCCGAACGGCCAGGTGATGATGTCTCGCCAGGGCTTGTCAACGCTGTCCCGCACCCGCAGGACGGTGGAGGCGTCGGCGGGGTTCTGTGCCATCGCCCCGCGGATCTTGAAACCGGCGTCGGTAATCCACCCCACCACGTCGCCGGGGTTGATCGTATCCAGTACCACCGCCCCCGTGGTGAGGTCCACGCGGTGCATGTCGAACAGGCGGCGATCACGCAGGTTCAGGCCCACCAGCATCTCGTTGGGGTAGTTCTTGTCCAGCAGCACCCCCTGGGCGCGGATCCCCTGAAAAGGCGTGAGGTCGCGCACCACCCTGGTGTCCAAGGTGACGGAGTAGACGTGCCAGTTCTCATCTCCGCCGATGTCCTGCAGATACAGGATGTGCCTGCCGTCCTCGGCCCAGAAGTGGATGCGAATACCGCGGTGGGTATCGTTGGTGACCTGCGCATCGTCCTCCTTGCCGATGGTGCGCACCCAGACGTTGAGCACCCCCTTTTCCGAAGGAGCCAGGTACGACAGCCGCGCCCCATCGGGCGAAATCCGCGGTGCGGCCTTCACCGGGTTGCCAAACAACACCTCCCGCGGGATCAGCGGCGGCAGTTCGGCGTGGGAAGCGGCCGCCGCCAGCACCTGAAGGACCACGATCAGCCCCAGGATTGCCCTGCTCGAAACGCGCATCACGAACCTCCCTGCGTCATCACGCACTACTGTCATACGAACTCGCCCCCACCCGGGTTCCCGCCACCCCCGCCGCGAGCCGGAGCCGCCGTTTCGCGCTATAGTTCGACGTTCGACCGCGCATCGGCGCCGCGCCCTGACGGGCGTTTCCGAGGAGGCGAGGCATGACCCCACAGACCAGCGAGGCCGTCGAGCTCACCACGCTGGCCGACGATCTGGCGGATGCCTGGGGCATGCTCTCGCTCGAGGATCGCATGGAGGGCTTCCGCCTGCTGGACCCGGTGGAGGCGGAGGACTTTTTCCTCGGGCTGTCCGCCCGCGACCAGGAGGAGCTGCTGCTGGCCATGCCCGCCGCCGAGCGGCGCCGCTGGCTGCGTCTGCTGGACCCCGACGACGCCGCCGACGTCATTCAGGAAGCCGACGAGGAGCACCGGGAAGAGCTGCTGCAACTTCTGGACGAGGGTACCAAGCGCGAGGTGCGCGCCCTGCTGGCCTACGCCGAAGACGACGCCGGCGGCCTCATGAGTCCGCGTTTTGCCCGGTTGCGCCCCGACATGTCGGTGGACGAGGCGATCACCTACCTGCGCCGCCAGGCCCGGGAACGGGTCGAAACCATTTACTACGTGTACGTCCTCGATGAACGCCAACGGCTGCTGGGGGCAGTGTCCCTGAAGCAACTTTTCACCGCCTCCCCCGCCGCCAAGGTGCGGGATGTGATGGAAACCGACCTGGTCACCGCCCACGAGGAGATGGACCAAGAGGCCCTGGGCCTGCTCTTCGCCCGCCACGACCTGCTGGCGATCCCGGTGGTCAACGCCGAAGGGATCTTAAAGGGCATCGTCACCGTCGACGACATCGTCGACGTGGTGCAGGAGGAGGCCACCGAAGACATCCACAAGCTGGGCGGCACCCAGGCGCTGGACGCCCCCTACCTGGAGGTGGGCTTCGGGACCATGGTGCGCAAGCGCGTCGGGTGGCTGGCGCTGCTGTTTGCCGGGCAGACGCTGACCATCACGGCCATGGGGCACTTTCAGGACGCCCTGGCCCGCGCCGTGTTTCTCTCGCTGTTCATCCCCCTGATCATCTCCTCCGGCGGCAACTCCGGCTCCCAGGCCGCCACCCTGGTGGTGCGCGCCATGGCGCTGGGGGAGGTGCGCCTGCGCGACTGGTGGCGGGTATTCCTGCGCGAGCTGCGCTCCGGCCTGTCCCTCGGCCTGGTGTTGGGGGTGATCAGCATCGCCGTCGTGTTGATTCACTTTCAGTGGGGCGGGGAGATCGTCGAGCACTTCGGCCGCATGGCTCTGGCGGTGGCCCTGAGCCTCGTCGGGGTGGTGACCTGGGGCACCCTGGCGGGATCCATGCTGCCGTTCATCCTGCGGCGATTCGGCATGGACCCCGCCGCCGCCTCGGCTCCCATGGTGGCCACCGTCAGCGACGTGGCCGGCATCATGATTTACTTCACCATCGCCTCGCTGGTCCTCTAGCCATCAGCAGGGACCGCCGCCTTTCTTGGGTGCCGGCGGCCAAGCCTCCGTTGGCGACGCTTGGTGTGCCTCCTGCTATTGGGGGCGCTGCACCGTCACTCCGCCCGGAAGCTGCAGCGTCTCACCCCGCGGCCACGGGCGCCGGGATCCCGAGGCCAGGGGAACCTCCCCCAGCAGGACGCCGTCCTGCCAGGCCTCCACCTCCCAACCACGGGGGGTGGGGAGCAGCACCCCACACTCCAGACCGCCAGGGTGCAGCGCCTGCAAGGGCAGCCGCTGCAACACCCAGGCGGCGGATCGGCCCCGCCCGAGGCCGTCGGTGAAGCGCACGGTGAAGGTCAACGGGTCGCCATGCGCCCCCACCCACAGGCGATAGGCGAGATCGACCGCCCCACCCGCCAGGCGGCAGGCCCCCTCGACTCCCAGGGGACGCGCCTCGCCCCGTTGCAACGCCTCGCCATCCACCGTCGCCCCGTGGGTACCCAGGCAGACTGCCTCGAGCCCCTCCCGTCCGACGCGAAACTCCAGGTGGCCAGCGCGGGAGAGAACCTGCGCCAGGAGGAGCGTGGACGAGGACTCCTCCACCTCCTCCCGGGTCGGCCGAAGATCCACGTGGTTGCGAAACTCCTCCCACGACCCTCTCCCCAGGCGCATGGAGGCGCCCAGCACCACGTGCCAGGTGGCGCCGCCAACCTCCCAGTGCTCCACCGGAACCAGCTCTCCCACCGGCGCCACCAGGGCAACGGGGCGAGCCGGCGCCGGTGGTGGCGGCTCCCGCCGTATCACCCGCTCCAGCACCTCCACCGCCGCCAGGCGCGCCTCGCGGCTCACCTCCGGGGACTTCAGGAACACCAGTACGCGCTCCGCCACGTCAGCGAACAGCTCGGGGCGGTCCCCGGCGGCCTCCAGCCGGGCCCGCTCCACCGCCATCCGCAACTCCTCCGCCTCCGCCGCCGGCACCTCCTCGGCGAGCTGATCCACGAAACTCGCGGCGATGCCCCACTGCTTTCGCCGCAGGATGGCCTCCAGATGCTGCCGGCGCCCCAGCTGGAGCTGGCGCTCTGCCTCCTCCAGCAGCTCCCGCACCGGCTGTTCGGGTAGCTTCCCGAAGGGGATCAGGTGGGGGCGCATGCCCAGCAGCCGCCGGCACAACGCCGCCACGTACCCCCACGGCGGACGATCCCCGGCGGCCAGCGCCACCGCTCGCTCCCACAGCTGTCGCGTGCTTCCGTGGTCGCGCAGGCGACCCCGCCGCTGGTTCTCCTCGAAGTGCCGTTCCACCTCCTCGAGGCGCGCAAGAAAGGCCGCCCCATCCGGCGGGCGCTCCCCCGGGGACGCCAGGCACGCCTGCACCAGTTCGTCCATGGTGGTGGGCAGAAAATCCACCATCTCCGACAGCTCCTCCAGCGGAACCCAGCGGGAGAAGCTGCCACCCGAAAAGACCTCGTAGGTCAGGGCCCCCAGCTGATAGACGTCGGACTGGGCGGAGGTGGGGTGACCGTCGTCGCCGCGCTCCGGCGGGGCGTGGCGCTCGGCCACCCAGGGCACCCCGCGCACCTCCTCGGCGCGCCGGCGGAGAACGGGAGTGATCCCCACATCCAGCACCAGCGCCTGCCCCTGGCGGGTGAGCAGCACCGACTCGGCGCGCAGGTCGCCATGGGTCAGACCGGCCGCGTGCAGATCCGCCAGGCCCCGCGCGACCTGTCGGAGAAGATGGAAGGCGTTCTCTGGCAGCACCCCGTGTCCCCGCACCCCCAGGTGCTGGCGCAGCGAGCGACCCTCCAGCCAGTCCATCAGCAGGCAGGGGGTGGTACCACCCTCCCCGTTCAGCCGGCTCACCGCCACCGGCACCGCCAGGTAGGGCGAGCGTACCGCCGCTGCTCGCCTCGCCCACTCCTCCCAGGCCAGCAGGGTCTCCGCCTCGGCCACCAGCTCCCGTCGTATGAGCCGCACCGCGTGCAGCGCCCCCTCTGCGGAGCGCGCCTGCACCACCCGCGAGACGCCGCCTTCGTGTACCTGCCCGGTGGCCGATAGCCCCAGCTGCGCCAGCTCCGCCCGGACCCCCTCAGCGATCCGCGTCGCCGGCCCTGACCCCTGGCCCCCCGCCGATCCACCGCCTGCCAGCTCTTGGTCCATTCTGAGACCTCCGGTCGCTGCCTGTCGTTGTAG
>JABRVY010000043.1:0-1534 GCA_039961755.1 Acidobacteriota bacterium
CCCTTGCCCCACCCCCACCGAGGGCACCACCACGTCGGTACCGGCAAAAGACGCCAGCATCACCACCGGCATCAACAGCAGCAGCAGATGTGGAACGATAACCCGAAGAGTTCGACCCACGGAGCACCTCCCCCCGCTGAAGCGGTGCATGGGCGCCATGATAACGCCCGTCGCCACGCTACACTTGTGCGTGCAGCAAATCTCTGTCGGGAGGTTCTGGTGAACTTTCTGGTCCGCTGGTTCATCGGCGTGCTGGCGCTGATGGCCGCCGCCTGGGTGGTGCCCGGAATTCGGGTGGAGGGGCAGGCCTGGGTGGCGTACGCCGTCATGGCGGTGGTGCTGGGGCTGGTCAACACGGTCATCCGGCCGCTGCTCAAGCTCCTCACCTGCCCGCTCATCATCCTCACCCTGGGGTTGTTCGTGCTGGTCATCAACGCCGTGACGCTCCTGCTGGCCGCCCGCCTGACCCAGGCGCTGGGGGTTCCCTTCGTGGTGGACGGCTTCGGCGCCGCCTTCTGGGGGGCACTCATCGTCAGCCTGGTGACCGTCGTGCTGACCGCGGTGGCCAGGGAAGAGTAGCGGGTCGCCGCGGAGACCTCTGCCGGGAGAGCGACTCATCGGCCGGCCGGTCATCTCCTCTTGACAACCCTGCTAGAGTGCAGCGCCATGTCGGGAGCGCTGGTCATCGTCGAGTCGCCGGCCAAGGCCCGCACGCTGGGCAAGTACCTGGGCAAGGGGTACAGCGTCGTCGCCTCGGTGGGTCACGTGCGCGACCTGCCCAAGAACGAGCTGGGTATCGACGTGGAGAGGGGGTTTGCGCCGGCGTACCAGGTTCTCCCGGGCAAGCGCAAGGTCATCGGCGAAATTCGCGCCGCCGCCCAGCGCGCCGAGCGCATCCTGCTGGCCACCGACCCCGATCGCGAGGGGGAGGCCATCGGCTGGCACGTGGCGGCGCTGCTGGCCGACCTGGAGCTGCCGATCGAGCGGGTGCTCTTTCACGAAATCACCCGCCGGGCGGTGCAGGAGGCGATGACCCACGCCCGCCCCATCGATCAGAACCTGGTGGATGCCCAGCAGGCCCGGCGAGTGCTGGACCGCCTGGTGGGGTACACCCTGTCGCCTCTGCTGTGGGACAAGGTCAAACGGGGCCTCTCCGCCGGTCGCGTGCAGTCGGTGGCGCTGAAGATGATCTGCGACCGGGAAGCGGAGATCGCCGCCTTCGTGCCCGAGGAGTACTGGCACCTGGACGCCCGCCTGGCGGCGGAGGAACCGCCGCCGTTTGCCGCCCGACTGGCTCTCAGGGACGGCAAGAAGTTCACCATCCACGACGGCGAGACCGCCGCTGCCGTGAAGGCCGAGCTGGAAGCGGCCAGCTTCGTGGTGGTGGCGGTCAAGAAACGGCGGCGCGCCCAGCGCCCGGGCCCCCCCTTCGTCACCGCCAAGCTGCAACAGGCCGCCTACCAGCGCTTCCGGCTGCCGGTGCGCAAGACCATGCAGCTGGCCCAGCGCCTGTACGAGGGGGTGGATCTGGGGG
>JABRVY010000044.1:0-1070 GCA_039961755.1 Acidobacteriota bacterium
GTACGAGGGCGAGGAGCTGGCGGCGGGGGAGTGGGAAACGGCGGTGACCGTGCGACGGGTGGGCGGTCGCCGTCCTGGCGCCCCGGCGGGGGTGCCGGGGCTGGCCTGGGAGTGCTTCGAGGGGCAGGAGTGGCGCGGTCAGCCCCTGGGCCGGGGGGTGAGCGCCTCGGTGAGCGCCGACCTCTGCCCCGGCGAGGAGCGCTCCTTGCGCTGGGTGGCTCACTTCGTGCTACCCAGGCCGGCCACTGTGGAGCTGGCCGTCACCTCCGACGACGGGGCCGGGGTGTGGGTGGACGGGAAGCTGGTGCTGGACAACGGCCTGCACACCACCCACGGGCGGGAGCGGCGCGCCGCCCGGGTGGAGCTGGGGGCCGGGGCGCACACCATCGAGATCAAGTACTTCAACGGCCCCGGGGAGGCCTTTCTGGAGGTGGAGGTGGGGATCGACGGGGCGGCCCCATCGCCCCTCGGTCTGGCCAGCTTCGGGCCCGGCGAGGCGTTGCTGCGGGTGGGGGAGCGGTGACGGCGACAGGGGGTGGCCGGGCCTCCTGGCGGGTGTGGCTGCTTTCCCTCGCGGTGCCACTGCTGTTCGGGGCAGTGGGGGTGGCGGTGCGGGACAGCGTTCCGGAGACCTGGGACGAGCAGTTCGACCAGGACATCGGCCGCTTCTACCTGCACCGCTGGCGGGATGGGGGGGTGCGGGCGCTGGAGGAGCGCTTCATCCCCTTGCAGCGCCACTACGGGCCGGCCTTTGCGTTGGTGGTGGTGTGGACCCACGAGCAGCTGCAGCGCCTGGGGTGGGTGACCAACCCCGTGGCCAGTCACCACATGGCCACCCTGGCCGTCACCTGCCTGATGCTGTGGGTGACGTTCTGGCTGGGGCGGCGGCTGTTCGGCACGGCGGCGGGCCTGGTGGCCTGTCTGGTGCTGGCCCTGTTGCCGCAAACCGTGGCCCACTCCCAGAACAACCTCAAGGACATGCCCCTCGCCGCGGTGTTCACGCTGGCGGTGTTCGCCCACCTCCTGGCGCTGCGGCGCGATCGCCTGGACGCGGCGGCGCTGGCCCTGGC
>JABRVY010000045.1:0-2271 GCA_039961755.1 Acidobacteriota bacterium
GCCCGGGGCGGGTCATTGGCCGGGTGGCGGCCTCTCCGGGGGTGCGGTTTCTCGGCGGGGGTCGCGACTCGTGAGCGCGGCGGGGCTGGCCCGCCTGGGCGTGCTGCTGTCGGGGCGCGGTTCCAACTTCGTGGCCATAGCCGAGGCGTGCCGGCGCGGCGAGGTGCCCGCCGAGATCGTCCTGGTGCTCTCCAACAAGGCGGACGCGGCGGGCCTGGAACGCGCCCGGGAGCGGGGACTGCCGGCCCTGGCCATCCCCTCCCGTGGGCTGCCGCGGGAAGAGCACGAACAGCGGCTCATCGCCGCCCTCGAGGCGGCGCGGGTGGAGTGGGTGTGCCTGGCCGGCTACATGCGCCTCCTGACCCCCCTGTTCATCGCCCGCTTCTTCCCCCGCATCGTCAACATCCACCCGGCGCTGTTGCCTGCCTTTCCCGGGGTGGACGCCCAGCACCAGGCCTGGGAGTACGGGGTGAAGGTGGCTGGTTGCACCGTGCACCTGGTGGATGCCGGCTGTGACACCGGGCCCATCGTGCTGCAGCGCACCGTCGAGGTGCGCGAGGACGACACCCCCGAGAGGCTTTCCGCCCGCATCCTGGAGCAGGAGCACATCGCCTACCCCACCGCCCTGCGTCGCCTGCTCACCCGCCCCTGGCGCCTGGACGGCCGCCGCCTGGTGTTCCTGTAGGAGCGGGGCCCGACCCCGCCCGCCACGGTGCCCGTGCCCGTGTCCGTGACTGTGTCCGTGACTGTGACCGTGCCCGTGTCGGTGGCCGTGCCCGTGTCGGTGGCCGTGCCCGTGTCGGTGACCGTGTCCGTGTCGGTGCCGGTGTCCGTGCCGGTGTCCGTGGCGGTGCCCGTGACCGCGACCGTGGCCGTGTCAGTGTAGGCGTCGGTGTCAGTGTCTCCCCTAGAGGTCAAGTACCTGGTATAGCCATTTTCGCAATTCTCGCTGTATCCGGCTCGGGGGCGGGTCGGCACACCGGGCAATGACCGTGCCCGTGTCCGTGTCCGTGTCCGTGTCGGTGACCGTGTCCGTGCCCGTGTCCGTAGCCATGTCCGTGCCCGTGACGGTATCCGTGACCGGGAGAAGGGCGTCGTTTCGCGGGAGCTGCCAGGACAACGCCGCCGGGCGGTGCCACCCCCCTCGGGGGTCTCAGCGCTCCAGCAGCGTCGTCTCGTCCATGGCAGCGTGGACATCGTCGGCGAAGGCCTGCCGGCGGGTGGCGGCGCGGGCGACGGCGGCCTGCAGCGCCGGGTAGGCCCGCACCACCTCCTCGAAGGCATCGCGCTCCAGCACCATGAGGAGACAGGGCGTGAGGGTGCGCACCGTGGCGGTGCGTCGGGCTCCGGCGAGCAGCGCCTGTTCACCGAAGAAATCGCCATCGTCGAGGACGGCCACGTGCTGGACGGTGCCGCCGACGTGGAGCGTCACCTCGACACGGCCGCGGGCGATGACGAAAAAGCGGTCCCCGACCTCGCCTTCCCGCACCACCACGCGCCCGGCCTCCCAGTTCTCGACCACCATGCGCGCCGCCACGTCCGTCAGCGCCGCCTCCTCCACCCCGGCCAGCAGCGGCACCATGCGCAGGTGGTGGGGTCGCACGCGCACCGCCAGGGCGTCGCCCCGCGCCGCGGCGACCTCGCCGCGCACCTCCACCCCGCTCTGTTTGGCCCACAGCGCCGCGTATGCCCCCCCGCGGGCGAGCAGTTCGGCGTGCCCACCGATTTCCACTACCCGGCCCTGGTCCAGCACGGCAATGAGGTCGGCATCGCAGGCACTGGCCAGCCGATGGGTCACCGAGACGACGGTGCGGCCCACCGCCAGGCGCGACAGCGTGGCATTGACCGCCGCCTCGGTGGCGGGGTCGAGGGCCGAGGTCGCCTCATCCAGCAGCAGCGCCTCGGGGTTGCGCAGGATCGCCCGGGCGATGGCCAGGCGCTGGCGCTGCCCCCCCGATAGCCTCCCCCCCTCCTCTCCCACGGGGGTGTCGTACCCCTGCGGCAAGGCCAGGATGGCGTCGTGCAGCTCGGCCGCCCGGGCCGCCGCCTGGATCTCGGCGTCGCTCGCCCCCAACTTGCCGAGGGCGATGTTCTCCCGCACTGTGCCGTCGAACATGAAGCTCTCCTGGAACACCACGGCGACCCGGGAGTACAGCGAGTCCAGGGAGGCGCCGCGGACGTCCATGCCGTTGACCAGCACTCGCCCTTCCTGGGGGTCAAAAAAGCGCAGCAGCAGCCCCACGACGGTGCTCTTGCCCGACCCCGACCCAC
>JABRVY010000046.1:0-5850 GCA_039961755.1 Acidobacteriota bacterium
GGCCAGCACCCCCAGGTGGGCCAGCCCGCGGACGCCTCCACCCCCCAGCGCCAGCACCGGCGCCGGCTGCGCCACCACCCCGCTCATGTGCCCCCGGTCTCGGGCGGGCGCAGGCGGTGGGCGTTGAGCACGATGGCCTCCAGCACCCCCTCCGCCACTCGCTGCGCCTTGTCGGAGACGTGCGCCAGGTCGCCGGTGACGCCCCGCGGGTCGATGTCGCCGATCTTGTCGCCGGCCTCCACCGGTACCCCGTCGCGCAGCAAGCCCCGGATCACCCCCGAGATGCGCGCCACCACCGGCGCCTCGGAGTCCACCGGGATGCCCTTGTAGAGATCGTCACGGGCGAAGACGAACACCACCAGGCCGATCTTTTCCCCCTGCTCCACCCGGTGGCCGATGTCGTAGCCGGTGCGAAAGATCCCCGAGCGCGGCGCCTTGATGACCCGCTCGCGGGTGAACCCCAGGATCTCTGCCGGCGGGGCCGGCTCCAGCGGTTGCCCCCCCGACAGGACTCGCCCCAGGCGCGGTCCGCGGACCGTCTCCACCAGGGCGTGGCAGTCCCGGCCGGCGTGGTAGCCGGGCCCCAGGGCAATGACCAGCGGGGCCATGTCCTTGGAAAGGCCCCAGTTACTGCGCAGCATGGCGGCCTCGACGTAGACCTGCGGGGGCCAGTGGGCCATCACCTGCTCAAGCGGCTGGGTGGTCAGGGCCAGATCGCCCATCTCGTGGTGCGCGTCCACTTCCGAAAGCGACATGACGTAGCGAGCCGTCACCCCATCGACGGTCTTGGCGTGCTCGAACACCGCCTCGGAAAAACACACCCGGCGTCGCACGGCCTTGGGGAAGGGTCGCTCCACCAACAAGATCCGGCCAAACCCCTGGTTGGCCAGGTGCACGGCCACCGCACTGCCCAACTCCCCCGCTCCGCGCACGAGAATGCGGGCCTGCTGCAGACCCTCGATCACCGGACCGCCACCGCCTCCATCTCCACCGCCGCCCCGCGGGGAAGCGCCGATACCTCCACCGCTGCCCGGGCCGGGCGGTGGTCGCCGAAGAAGCGCTCGTACACCGCGTTCATCTCGGCAAATCTGCCCAGATCGGTGAGGTACACGGTGACCTTGGCCACCTGTCGGCGCTCGCACCCGGCGGCGGTCAGCACCGCGTCGAGGTTGCGCAGCACCTGCTCCACCTGCGCCGCGAAGTCCCCCTCCACCAGCTGTCCGGTGGCCGGGTCGAGGGGAATCTGCCCGGAAACGAACACCAGCTCCCCGGCGATGATGGCCTGGCTGTAGGGACCCACCGCGGCGGGGGCCCGATCGGTGGCAACCGTGGCAAGCGGCGTGCTCATCCTGCCTCCCCTTCCGGGACGTACTCCCAAATCTCCGGAAGGTTACGGAAGCGCTCCGCAAAGTCAAGGCCGAAGCCCACGACGAAGCGGTCGGGGATTTCCAGGCCGATGAAGTCAACCTGGACATCGATCTTGCGCCGGGACGGCTTGGACAGCAGTCCCACCACCTTCACCGAACGGGGGTGGCGCGCCCACACCAGGGCGATGACGTCGGCGAGGGTCAGGCCGGTGTCGACGATGTCCTCCACGATGTACACGTCCTTGCCGGAGATGTCGACGGTGAGATCCTTGACCAGGGCCACGGTGCCCGAACTGGAGGTGCTGGCCCCGTACGAGGAAACCTGAATGAAGTCGACCACCACCGGCGCCGAGAGGCGCAGCGTCAGGTGGGTGAAAAAGTACGATGCCCCTTTGAGAACACAGATGAAGACCGGATCCTTGCCTTCGAGGTCAGCACTCACCCGCCCCGCCAGGTCGGCGATCACCCGAGTCAGAGTTTCCTGATCGATGACCTTTTCCTTGAGCATGTCGCCACCGTTTGACCTTTCTCTTCGCCGCTGCTATAACCTCTACTGAGGCGTCCTCCAGCATGGCCGCGATCGCACTGCACGAGCTGAACCAGTTCCACGTCAGGGTTTCCGACCGCGCCCGCTCCCAGTGGACCTTCTACCAGTTCCTACAGGCGGTGTTCAAGCACCTGGCGGGGACCGAGTGCCCCGTCGAGCTGGACTTCCAGGCCCTCTTCGCTCGCCTGCGCGAGGTGGCCGAGCAGCTCGGGCATGCCGACGGCAGCCGGGCCACTCGCGCCCTGGCCGACCTCGAGAAGACCCTCGACCAGCAGGCGCGGGAGCTCTTCGCCGCCGACCGCGAGGTGTCGCCCTCCCTGCTGCGGCGCTTTTTCGATCGCCTGCGCCGCCAGGACGAGAAGGTCCTGCAGGCGGTCATCAAGTTCTACCTGAGCGCTCCCGAGATGGGCGCGGACATCCTCGACAAGCTCGATATCCTGCTCACGCGTCTGGCCGAAATCCCGCGCGAGGACGGCGGCAGTCACGTGCGTGAACGCCACGAAATCGAGCGCCTGGTGCAGCCACTGCTGGCGGCGCGGCCGATTCCCGCTACCCCCAGCGCGGAAGTGGCCGAGCTCATCCAGACCCTCGCTGAACTCCGCGCCGAAGTGCTGGCCCTGCCAGACCTCTCGGCGCTTCTGGCGAGTGACGCCCTCGACCGCTTCCGCGCCCTCAAGCGGAGGCTGAAGGAGTCGTTGCTGGATCCCCGGCTGCTCCCGGCGGTGCTCGAAACCACCGTCACCATCAAGAATCGCTTCCGGGAGCTGTGGGAGGACGAGGAGCCGCAGCTGCTGGACGACACCAACCGGGTGTTGGAGCTGCGCCGCCATTTCCTCGCCAATCCGGAGATCCTCACCGCCGAGCTGCGCGACGCCCTGGAGGGGTTTTCCTCCCTGCACCAGCGCTTCGATCAGGCGCGCCGGGAGGACAACCTGCGGCGCGAGGACATCCTCGAACTCCGGCGCACTCTCACCACCATCCTGGAGCACCACGACGCCGCCCAGCGCCGCCCCACCCGCCCCCGCCGGGAGCAGGTGGAGGACACCCGGGTCATCCCCAACGCCGTTCCCGTCCGTGCCGCCGGCCCGGGGCCGAGCGGGGGAACCGAGGGCAGCGCCCCCCACGTCCCCCCGGACCCCCTGCTGGGCGAGTACTTCAGCAAGATCATCTACGCCCTGGAGCTGGTGGGCACCGAGCGGCCAGCGGCGGAACTGGTGCACGCCCGCGAACTGGCCACGTTGCACCTGGAGCCATGGGAGATCGAGTCGTGCATTTACATCTCCCGCCGGCGCGACGCCGCCAACTCCCTGGACGACCAGCGCCAGCAGCTCTTTTTCCAGGCGGCGGCGCTGCGCATTCGCATGGATGAAGAGGCGCGCGAAGTCATCCGTCTCGACCGACGGGGCTCGGAGAAACTGCACGAGGTCCTGGACCGCGCCACCCAGTCGCTGCAGCGAGCCGCCGACCTGGACCGCCGCTTCCAGTGGTTCATCGAGGACGCCCTTTATCGGGGCGACACCGAGCATCTAGAGAAGCTCTACCGCTCGCGCTTCCGGCTGCTGCGGGCCTACTCCGGCCTCTGGCTCATCCACAACGAACGGGGCGGGATCTCGCCGTTTTAGGTCATGCCTCCGCTCCAGCTCCGCCTCGGGACCGACCTGTACCCCCTGGATCGCGACCGTGTCATGGTGGGGCGCAGTCGCTTCTGCGACATCCGCCTGCAGGAGGACACGGTCTCGCGGCTGCACGCCGCCTTCACCTTCGGCGAGGAGGGGCTGGCGCTGCAAGATCTGGGGTCCTCCAACGGCACCTTCGTCAACGGCGAGGCGGTGGCGGGGAGCACCCGTCTGGCGGTGGGGGACGTGGTGCGCTTCGGGGCAGTGCGCGGCACCATCGAGGACAGCGAGGGGCAATCCGAACCGCGCGACCTGATCTCGCTGTCCGACCTGGCCCAGAGACCCACCACCGCTCTGCCCAGCGGCACCCCGGCAGGGTTCTTGCTGCGCTGCGCGATTGTCGTGTCCGAGCTTTTTCTGTTCGCCCTGGGCAGCATCGTGCCGTTCCTCCCCATCCTCGCCGTGATGGTGATGGAGCGCTACTTCCTGCCCACCGATCGCCTCCCCTCGACACTACAGGCCAAGGTCATCATCACCGCGGCGTGCACCGCCCTCTGGCTGGTGTATACCTGGTACTACTTCATCCACGGCTGGGCACGGCGCGGCGGCTCGCCGGCCATGCGCATCTGGGGTACGCGCCTCTTTGACTGGCGTTGGCGCATTCCCATCGGCTACGGCCGGGCGTGGCTGCGGGCGGTGGGGGTCGTAGTGTCCATCCTGTCCTTCGGCATCGGCTTCCTGCTGCCGCTCTTTCGCCGGGATCGGCGGGCCCTGCACGACCTGCTGGCCGGCACCCTGGTGGCGCGCGTGCGCCCCCCGCTGGAGGAGCACCCGCCCGAGAAGGACGCCGGCGCGACGCCCTGAGACCCCCGGCCCGGCACGGTGATCGCGACGCTTTCGCTTGTCGCGCGTTGCAAGCCCGTCTGAGCGCCAGGCCCCCCTTCCGGGGCGGTTACAATCCCTGCCCATGAGCGAACTGTGGCATGCCTTCGCCAGCACCGGGGCCGTGGCCAAGGGGGTCCTTCTGGTCCTCGGCCTCTTTTCCCTCATCTCCTGGACGGTCATGATCCTCAAAGTGGGTCAGCTGCGCCGCGTGGACCGCTTCAACCGGGCCTTTCTCGCCGAGTTCCGTCGCGCCAAGCTGCTCGCCGACGTCCAGGCGGCCGCCACCCGCATCCCCGGTTCACCGCTGGCCGGCATGTTTCGCGCCGGCTTTCTCGAGCTGGAGGCGCAAATCCGCGTCATGAAGGCCACCCAGACGGCCAGCGCCACCGGCGCCATCAAGAGCCTGGTCGCGGTCGAACGGGCGTTGCAGCGGGCCATTGGCGTCGAAGCCGGACGCCTTCAGCGTTTCCTCCCCTTCCTCGCCACCACCGCCTCGGCGACCCCGTTCATCGGCCTGTTCGGAACCGTGTGGGGGATCATGAACACCTTCCAGGCCATCGCCACCCAGGGGTCCACCTCCATCGTCACCGTCGCCCCGGGCATCGCCGAGGCGCTGATCAACACCGCCGCCGGGCTGGCGGCGGCCATCCCGGCGGTCATCGCCTACAACGCCTTTTTGGGTGCGCTGCGTCACCAGCGCACGGTGATGGAAGATTTCCTCCTGGAATTCCTGAACCTCACCGAGCGAACCTTCACCTAGAAGGGGAATGCGATGGCCTTTCGCAGCAACTCTGAACCCGACAACATCGCCGAGATCAACATCGCACCCCTGGTGGACGTGATGCTCGTCCTCCTCATCATCTTCATCATCACCGCCCCCATGCTGGTGCAGGGGCTCAACGTGGAACTGCCACGCGAGGCGGCCAGCCCGATCCCCCAGAAGGACAGGGAACCCATCGTTTTAACCCTCACCCGCGACCGCCTGGTGGTGATCGACGACCAGCCGGTCCATCCCACTCTGCTGCCCGAGCGCCTGGGACGACTGCTAGCCGGTGGCGCTCGCCCCGTTTACCTGAAGGCGGACGAGGAACTGCCCTACGGCTTCGTGGTCCAGGTGCTGGCCGCCCTCAACAAGGTGGGGGTGGAAGAAATCGGCATGGTCACCGTTCCTCCGGAGGATGGCCGTTGATCGACCCGGTGACCCGGGAGCTGGAGGCACGCGCCGCCCAGGGGTGGTCGTGGCGCCTGGCGTTTGCCCTCTCCCTGGCGCTCCACGGCGCCGCCGGCATGGCGCTGTTGCTGGCCGGTGCCGCACCCCGGCGACCCACCACCCTGCCCAGCGTGCAGGTGCGCCTGGCGGCCCTGCCGGCCCCCGCACCGGCGGCCGCCCCGGCGGCCGGGCCACCCCAGGCGCGTCCCGCCGCGGCTCCGGCCC
>JABRVY010000047.1:0-15571 GCA_039961755.1 Acidobacteriota bacterium
TGGTAATCGCCGCCGTCAACGTGGTCTTGCCATGGTCCACGTGCCCAATCGTCCCCACATTGACGTGCGGCTTCGTCCGATCAAACTTCTGCTTGGCCATTTCGAGCTCCTCCTGCTAGATAAGGCCCCTGGCCCGGGAAATCACCTCGTCGGCGATGTTCTTGGGCACCTCGTCGTAGTGGTCAAACTGCATGGTGTACGTCGCCCGCCCCTGGGTGAGGGAGCGGAGCTGCGTAGCATACCCGAACATGGCCGCCAAGGGAACATAGGCGGCAATCACCTGCGCTCCCGCACGCCGCTCCATGTGGGTGATCTTGCCTCGCCGGGCGTTGAGATCCCCGATCACGTCCCCCAGGTACTCCTCCGGGGTGACCACCTCCACCTCCATCACCGGCTCCAGGAGCACCGGCTTGGCCCGCCTGGCGGCGTCCTGAAAGGCCAGGGAGCCGGCCACCTTGAAGGCGATTTCGGAGGAGTCCACCTCGTGGTAGGAGCCATCGTAGAGGGCGACGCCCACGCCGATGATGGGAAAACCGGCCAGCACCCCGCGCTGCATGGCCTCGCGAATCCCCTGGTCCACCGGCTTGATGAACTCCTTGGGGATGACGCCACCGACGATTTCGCTGCGAAACTCGTAGTCGCGACCATCGTCGAGGGGCCAGATGCGGATCTTGGCGTGGCCGTACTGGCCGCGGCCGCCCGTCTGTCGCACGAATCGCCCCTCGCCCTCGGCCTCGCCACGCAGGGTTTCGCGGTACGACACCTGCGGGCGACCGACGGCGGCCTGGACCTTGAACTCGCGCACCAGGCGATCGACGATGATCTCCAGGTGCAGCTCCCCCATCCCCGAGATGATCGTCTGACCGGTCTCGGGATCCTGATGCACCTTGAAGGTGGGATCCTCCTGCGCCAGCTTGCCCAGCGCCACCCCCAGCTTGTCCTGGTCGGCCTTGGTCTTGGGCTCGATGGCCACGTCGATGACCGGGGCTGGGAACTGCATGGCCTCCAGGACGATGGGGTGCTTGGGGTCGCACACCGTGTCGCCGGTGATGACGTTGCGCAGCCCAACCGCGGCGACGATGTCTCCGGCGAAGACCTCCTTGATCTCCTCGCGCTTGTTGGCGTGCATCTTCAACAGGCGCCCGACCCGCTCGCTGTGACCGGTGCGGGAGTTCAAGACCTGGTCGCCGGTGCCCATCCTGCCGGAGTACACGCGCAGGAACACCAGCTGGCCGACGAAGGGGTCGGTCATGATCTTGAACACCAGCGCCGCGAAGGGGGCATCGTCGGCCGCGGCGCGCGTCCCCGTCTCCCCCGATGGCATGTGTCCCTCGATGGGCGGGATGTCCAGCGGCGATGGGAGGTAATCGATGACCGCATCCAGCAGTTGCTGCACCCCCTTGTTCTTGAAGGCGGAACCGCACAGCACCGGTACCAGGCGGCGCTCCAGCGACTGCCGGCGCAGGCTGGCCCGCAGCTGCTCGGGGCTCACGGCCTCGCCGGCGAGGTAGCGCTCCAGGACCTCCTCATCCCCCTCGGCGGCGGCCTCCACCAGCTTCTCTCGCCAGGCTTCGTACTCGCCGGCCAGCGCCGCGGGGATCTCGGCGCGCGAGAACTCGGAACCCAGGGCGCTGTCGGCGAACTCCCAGGCGCACCCCTCGATGAGGTCGATGACGCCGCGGAAGGCGTCCTCGCTCCCCAGAGGGAGCTGCAACGCCACCGGGTTGGCCTTGAGCTTGCGGCGCATCTGCTCGATGGTCTCGAAGAAATCGGCGCCGACCCGGTCCATCTTGTTGACGAAGGCGATGCGGGGCACCCGGTAGCGGTCCGCCTGCCGCCACACCGTCTCGGACTGGGGCTCCACCCCGTTGACGGCGTCGAAGACGGCAATCGCCCCGTCGAGCACGCGCAGCGAGCGCTCCACCTCGGCGGTGAAATCCACATGTCCGGGAGTGTCGATGATGTTGATGCGGTGTTCTTCGAACTGCTGCCGCGAGCCGCGCCAGAAACAGGTGGTCGCCGCGGAGGTGATCGTGATGCCCCGCTCCTGCTCCTGTTCCATCCAGTCCATGGTGGCGGTACCCTCGTGAACCTCGCCCATCTTGTAGTTCACACCGGTGTAGAAGAGGATGCGCTCGGTGGTCGTCGTCTTACCGGCATCGATGTGGGCCATGATGCCGATATTGCGCGTCCTCTCCAGGGGTACCAAACGGGGCATCTTTTCAAAGAACCTTTCTTGCGAAAACCCTTCTAGCTGCTCGTCCTGCAACCGCAACGCCCCCTGCCGCCCGGTGGCGGGGGGACTGCCACCCAGCTACCAGCGGTAGTGGGAGAACGCCTTGTTGGCCTCGGCCATGCGATGGGTGTCGTCCTTCTTCTTCATTGCCCCACCGCGGTTGTTGGCGGCATCGAGAAACTCCCCTGCCAGCTTCTCCCGCATGGAGCGTTCCCCACGCGCACGCGAATACTCCACCAGCCAGCGGATCGACAGCGAGAGCTGGCGATTGGGCGATACCTCCACCGGCACCTGGTAGGTGGAACCGCCGACGCGGCGAGACTTGACCTCCACCTGGGGCTTGACGTTGTCCACCGCCCGCTTGAACAACTTCAAGGGATCATCCTTGGCCTTCTCCTGAATGATGTCCAGGGCGCCGTAGAAGATCTGCTCGGCGACGGTCTTCTTCCCGCGCTTCATGAGCGAGTTGATGAAGCGCGTCACGAGCTGGGAGTTGTAGACCGGATCCGGCAGCACTTCACGCTTGGTGACGACTCGACGACGTGGCATGACGCGTTACCTCCCCGCCTTGCCGGCCTGCTGCTTTTGCCGCTTGGTGCCGTACTTGGACCGGCTCTGGTTGCGGCCAGCGACACCCTGGGCGTCCAGGGTGCCGCGGATGACGTGGTAACGCACGCCGGGGAGATCCTTGACGCGGCCGCCGCGGATCATCACCACCGAGTGCTCCTGCAGGTTGTGGCCCTCGCCCGGGATGTAGGTCGTCACCTCGATGCTGTTGGTCAGGCGCACTCGCGCCACCTTGCGCAGCGCCGAGTTGGGCTTCTTGGGGGTGGTGGTGTACACCCGCGTGCACACCCCACGGCGCTGCGGGCAAGCCTTCAACGCCGGGCTCTTGGTCTTGGCCACCTGAGCCGCGCGTCCGAGGCGAACCAGTTGGGCGATCGTCGGCATCGATTCCTCTCCTCTACTCCTGCTGCCACGTCGGCACCGCGGGCGCGCCCCCGCCCCCATCAGGGGGCAACGACAGCGCACGGCGGTGATGTCTTTCCGTGCCCCTCCGGCCTTGAGGGGGCCAGAAAAGCCCGCAGATTCTAGTGCACGTCGAGGCTGCTGTCAACTTCCTTCTCCCGGTACCATGATGGCCGACAGCGGGTCGGCGACGTACTCCTGCGGCGGCTCACCTTCCTCCGGCGCCTCTGCCTGTTCCATCTCCTCGGGGGGCACCGGGTCGACGGAAAAGTGGTGGTATTGCTTCACCCCGGTCCCGGCGGGGATCAGCCGGCCGACGATGACGTTCTCCTTCAAACCGTGCAGGTGGTCAATGCGGCCGGACACCGCCGCCTCGGTGAGGACCCTGGTGGTTTCCTGGAACGAGGCGGCCGAGACGAACGACTCGGTGGCCAGCGCCGCCTTGGTGATGCCCAGAAGCACCGGCGCGAAGCGCGCCGGCTGGCCGCCCAGCTCCTCGATCCGCCGATTCTCCTCCAGCACGCGATAGCGGGGAACCTGCTCATCGAGCAGAAACTCGGTGTCGCCGGGCTCGGTGACCTTCACGAAGCGGCACATCTGCCGCACGATCACCTCGATGTGCTTGTCGTTGATGGACACCCCCTGGGTGCGGTAGACCTCCTGCACCTTGTCCACCAGATAGCGCTGCAATTCCTTCTCCCCCAGCACCGCCATGACGTCGTGGGGATCCACCGGCCCCTCGGTGAGCTGCTCGCCGGTGGCCACCCACTCGCCATCCTGCACCACCAGGTGGGCGTACTTGGGGATGGTGTACTCGCGGGTCACCCCTTCCTTGCCCTCCACCACCACCTTGCGGGTGCCCCGCGAGGCCTCGCCGACGTGGACGATGCCGGAAATCTCGCTGACCACCGCCGCGTCCTTGGGACGCCGGGCCTCGAACAACTCCACCACGCGCGGCAGACCGCCGGTGATGTCCTTGGTCTTGGTGGTCTCGCGGGGGATCTTGGCCAGCACATCGCCCGGGCGGACCGACTCGCCCTCCTTGACCATCAGGTGGGAGCCGATGGCCAGCTGGTACTTGCGCTCGCCGCCGTCGGGGGTGCGTACCAGGATGGTGGGGATGCGGCGGTCAGCGCCGATGGGCTCGATGACGATCTTGTGGGAGTGGCCGGTGATCTTGTCCACCTCCTCGCGGACGTTCTCGCCCTCGGTGAGGTCGGAGAACTCCACCTGGCCCTCCACGGTGGTCAGCACCGCCGACGTGAAGGGGTCCCACTCCGCCAGCACCGACCCCGGCTCCACGAAGTCGCCCTCCTTGACCACCAGGGTCGAGCCGTACACCAGGTTGTAGCGCTCACGCTCGCGTCCGCGATCGTCGACGATGGCCACCTTGCCGTTGCGCGAGACCACCACCGTCTTGCCGTCGGTGTTGGTGACCGCCTGCACGTTGAGCAGCTTCACCGAACCCGAGCGGCCGGCGACGTGACGCGACTGCTCGGTGGCGCGGGTGGCGGTACCGCCGTAGTGGAAGGTACGCATGGTGAGCTGTGTACCCGGCTCGCCGATGGACTGGGCAGCGATGATCCCCACCGCCGTGCCGATGTCGGCCAGCCTGCCGGTGGCCAGCATTCGCCCGTAGCACAGCCGACACACCCCGCGCTGGGTCTCACAGGTCAGCACCGAGCGAATCTTCACCCGCTCGTGTCCGGCGTCCTCGATGAGCGCGGCGATCTCTTCGGTGATCTCTTCCCGGGCGCGACAGATCACCGAATCCTCCACCGGATCCAGAATGTCCTCCGCCGCCACCCGCCCCACCAGCCGGTCGCGCAGCTTCTCCAGCACCTCGCCGCCCTCGGTGATGGGGGTGACGTAAATCCCGTCCTCGGTGCCGCAGTCGTCCTGGGTGATGATGAGATCCTGGGACACGTCCACCAGGCGGCGCGTCAGATAGCCGGAGTCGGCCGTCTTCAAGGCGGTGTCGGCCAGACCCTTGCGCGCCCCGTGGGTGGAGATGAAGTACTGCAGCACCGACAACCCCTCGCGGAAGTTGGCGGTGATGGGGGTCTCGATGATTTCCCCCGAGGGCTTGGACATCAGCCCGCGCATGCCGGCGAGCTGCCGCACCTGCTCCTTGGAACCGCGCGCGCCGGAGTCGGCCATGACGAAGATGGGGTTGGGCTCCCCCGACTGCTCCGCCCGCCGCCGCATCTCCCGGAACATCTCGTCCGAGACCTTTTCCGTCACCCGGTGCCAGATATCGACGATCTTGTTGTGCCGCTCACCGGCGGTGATGATGCCGGCGGCCCGCTGGCGTTCCACCTCTTCCACCTCGGCCAGCGCCCGCTTGATGAGCTCCTCCTTGGCGGGCGGCACCACCATGTCGCCGGCGCCGATGGAGATGCCGGCCCGGGTGGCCCAGGAGAAGCCCAGGTTCTTCAGGGCGTCCAGGAGACGCACGGTGACCTCGTGGCCGTGCCGCAGGTGGGTGAAGTACACCAGGCTCTGCAGTCCCGATTTCTTCAGCTGGGCGTTGATGAAGGGGATCTCGGGG
The DNA here is from genome assembly GCA_039961755.1 of Acidobacteriota bacterium. Classification (GTDB taxonomy): domain Bacteria; phylum Acidobacteriota; class Thermoanaerobaculia; order Thermoanaerobaculales; family Thermoanaerobaculaceae; genus CALEVZ01. Next base: position 5,757 of record JABRVY010000047.1, read on the forward strand.
GGGAGCGCGGCGTTGAAGATGGCTCGCCCGGCGGTGGTCTCCAGGTGGAAGTTGTCCACCCACTGGGGCTCGGTGTGGAGGATGTCCTGCTGGTCCGCCTCCACGGTCATGTCCATCAGCTGCCCGGTGTAGATCACCTCGATGGGCTCGCGGGTGGCGATCAGGCCGTTGGCGTGGGCCAGCAGTACCTCGTCCAGGGAGGCGAACACCTTCAGGTTCCCCTTCGCCGGCTGCGCCGAGGTCAGGTAGTAGCACCCCAGCACCATGTCCTGGGAGGGCACCGCCAGCGGCTTGCCCGACGCCGGCGAGAGGATGTTGCCCGGCGCCAGCATCAGCACCCGCGCCTCCAGCTGGGCGGTAGGGGAGAGGGGCACGTGCACCGCCATCTGGTCGCCGTCGAAGTCGGCGTTGTAGGCGGCGCACACCAGGGGGTGGATGCGGATCGCTTTGCCCTCCACCAGGGTGGGCTCGAACGCCTGGATCCCCAGGCGGTGCAGGGTGGGGGCGCGGTTCAAGAGGATCGGGTGTTCGCGGATCACCGTCTCCAGGGCGTCCCACACCTCGGGGGTGCGCTGCTCGACGAGCTCCCTCGCCATCTTGATGGTGGTGACCAGGCCCTTCTTTTCCAGCTCGTTATAGATGAAGGGCTTGAACAGCTCCAGGGCCATCTCCTTGGGCAGCCCCGCCTGGTGGAGCTGCAGCTCGGGCCCGACGACGATCACCGAGCGCCCGGAGTAGTCCACCCGCTTGCCCAGGAGGTTTTGCCGGAAGCGCCCCTGCTTGCCCTTGAGGGCATCGGACAGGGACTTGAGCGGCCGCCCGTTGGAGCCCTTGATCACCCGGCCCCGGCGGCCGTTGTCGAACAGCGCGTCCACCGCCTCCTGCAGCATGCGCTTCTCGTTGCGCACGATCACTTCCGGGGCGCGCAGCTCGAGGAGCTTGCGCAGGCGGTTGTTGCGGTTGATGACGCGGCGGTAGAGGTCGTTGAGGTCGGAGGTGGCGAACCGCCCGCCGTCCAGGGGAACGAGGGGACGCAGCTCCGGTGGGATCACCGGGATCACCTCCAGGATCATCCACTCCGGCCGGTTCCCGGACTTGCGGAACGCCTCCACCACCCGCAGCCGCTTGGCGGCCTTCTGCCGCTTCACCACCGACGACTCGGTGCGCATGATGAGGCGCAGCTCGCCGGCCAGCTCGTCGAGGTCGAGCCGGCGCAGCAGCTCCTGGATGGCCTCGGCGCCCATGCGCGCCACGAAGGAGTCGCCGTACTCCTGGCGGTACTGCCGGTACTGCTCCTCCGACAGCACCTGCTTCTCCTCCAGGGCCGTGTCCCCGACGTCGATCACCACGTAGGCCTCGAAGTAGAGCACCCGCTCCAGGTCGCGCATGGTCATGTCCAGGAGCTGGCCGATGCGGCTGGGCAGCCCCTTGAAGAACCACACGTGCGACACCGGCGCCGCCAGCTCGATGTGCCCCATGCGCTCGCGCCGCACCTTGGAGCGCGTCACCTCCACCCCGCACTTGTCGCACACCACGCCCCGGTGCTTCATGCGCTTGTACTTCCCGCACAGGCACTCCCAGTCGGTGACGGGGCCGAAGATGCGGGCGCAGAACAGGCCGTCGCGCTCGGGCTTGAAGGTGCGGTAGTTGATGGTCTCCGGCTTGGTCACCTCGCCGTGGGACCAGGAGCGAATCCTCTCGGGCGAGGCCAAAGACACGCGAATCGCATCGAAGTCATTGATGGCTTTTGGCTTGCCGAAAATTCCGCGGGGTTCGAAAGGAAGCCCACTCATGCTCGTCCTCTCACTCTCCGTGCTTGACCAGCTCGACGTCCAGGCCCAGGCTCTGCAGCTCCCGCACCAGCACGTTGAACGACTCGGGCAGGCCCGGGGGCTCTGGCACCTTGCCCTTGACGATGGCCTCGTACACCCGGGAACGCCCTTCCACGTCGTCCGACTTGACGGTGAGCAACTCCTGCAGGGTGTAGGCCGCCCCGTAGGCCTCCAGCGCCCACACCTCCATCTCTCCCAGGCGCTGGCCACCGAACTGCGCCTTGCCGCCCAGCGGCTGCTGGGTGATCAGCGAGTAGGGCCCGATGGAGCGGGCGTGGATCTTGTCGTCCACCAGGTGGGAGAGCTTCAACATGTAGATGTACCCCACCGTCACCCGCTGCTCGAAGGGCTCGCCGGTGACCCCGTCCCGCAGCACCGCCTTGCCGTCCTCGGGCAGGCCGGCCCTGGCCAGCAGCTCGTGCACCTGCTGCTCGCCGGCACCGTCGAACACTGGCGTGGCGAAGCGCTGCCCGGTCACATGACCGACCCACCCCAGGTGGGTTTCCAGGATCTGCCCCACGTTCATGCGGCTGGGCACGCCCAGGGGGTTGAGGACGATCTCCACCGGCGTGCCGTCCTCCATGAAGGGCAGGTCCTCCTCGGGAAGGGCGACGGAGATCACCCCCTTGTTCCCGTGGCGACCGGCCATCTTGTCGCCCACCTGCAGCTTGCGCTTCATGGCCACATACACCTTGACCTGCTTGATGACCCCAGGCGGCAGCTCGTCCCCCTCGGTGAGCAGCTTGATCTTCTCGCTGTTGATCTTCTCCAGCACGTCGATCTGCGACTCGGCCTGGTTGATGAGCAGCTTCACCCGCTCGCGAATCGACGCATCCTTGAGGGGCAACGCCAGCAGCTCGGCGCGGGTGAGCTCGCCCACGGCGGCGCGGGTGAGGGTCTCCCCCTTCCTGGCCAGCACCTCGCCGCTGCGCGCCGACACCACGTCGGCGGTCACCTGCGCCCCGGCCAGCAGCTGCGCCAGCTTCTTGTTGCGCTCCTCCACGATGATGCGGCGCTCGTCATCGGAGTTCTTGCGGATACGGGCGATTTCCTCTTCCTCGATGGCCTGGGCGCGGGAGTCCTTGTCGACGCCGCGGCGGGCAAAGATCTTCACCCCGACCACCACGCCAGAAATGCCGGGCGGGCACTTCAAGGAGGCGTCGCGAACGTCCCCCGCCTTCTCGCCGAAGATCGCCCGCAGCAGCTTTTCCTCCGGCGTCAGCTGGGTTTCCCCCTTGGGGGTCACCTTCCCCACCAGGATCGAGCCGGGGCGGACATGGGCCCCGATGCGCACGATGCCCGCCTCATCCAGATCCCGCAGTGCCGCCTCGGAAACGTTGGGGATATCGCGGGTGATCTCCTCGGGCCCCAGCTTGGTGTCGCGGGCGGAGATCTCCAGCTCCTCGATGTGCACCGAGGTGAAGTAGTCGTCCTTGACCAGCTTCTCGGACACCACGATGGCGTCCTCGTAGTTGTAGCCGCGCCACGGCATGAAGGCCACCAGGACGTTGCGCCCCAGGGCAATTTCGCCGTGATCGGTGTTGGGACCGTCGGCCAGCACCTGCCCCTTCACCACCCGCTGGCCCGGCCGCACGATGGGCTTCTGGTTCACGCAGGTGTTCTGGTTGGAGCGGCGAAACTTGGTGAGCTGATAGATATCCGCACCGAAGTCACGCGGCCGCTCGGTGTCGACGTCCTCCGCCTCCACCCGGACGATGATGCGGCGCGCGTCGACCGTATCCACGATGCCCGTGCGCCGGCACACCACCACCGCCCCCGAGTCGCGCGCCACCGCCTCCTCGAGACCGGTGCCGACGATGGGCGCCTCCGAGCGCAGCAGCGGCACCGCCTGGCGCTGCATGTTGGACCCCATCAGGGCGCGGTTGGCGTCGTCGTGCTCCAGGAAGGGGATGAGGGCCGCCGCCACCGACACCACCTGCTTGGGCGAGACGTCGATGTAGTCGATCTTGTCCCGATCGATGAGGACGAACTCGCCGCCCGACCGGGCAATGACCTTCTCGTTCACCAGCATTCCCTTGTCGTCCACAACGGCGTTGGCCTGGGCGATGTTCAGCGTCTCCTCGTCCCAGGCGGAGAGGTAGAAGGCGTGCGGCCGCCACTGCGCCGGCCGCTTGCCCGCCTTGCGCAACTTGGCGTTGGTAGCCTCCGCCTCTTCCAGGAGCACGATCTGGCCAATGGTGAAGGAGGAGTCGCCGCGCTCGGTGATGCTCACGTGGTCCAGCACCCGCCCCTTCTCCACCTTCTTGTACGGCGACTCGATGAACCCGTAGTCGTTGATGCGGGCGTAGCAGGACAGCGACGAAATCAGCCCGATGTTGGGTCCCTCCGGCGTCTCGATGGGGCAGATGCGCCCGTAGTGAGTGGAGTGGACGTCGCGCACCTCGAAGCCGGCGCGTTCCCGCGACAGACCCCCCGGCCCCAGCGCCGATAGCCGCCGCTTGTGGGTCACCTCGGAGAGGGGGTTGGTCTGGTCCATGAACTGGGACAGCTGAGAGGAGCCGAAGAACTCCTTGACCGCCCCGATCACCGGTTTGGCGTTGATGAGGTCTCTGGGCATCGCCGAGTCGATGTCCTGATGGATGGTCATGCGCTCCTTGATGGCTCGCTCCATGCGCACCAGGCCCACCCGGAACTGGTTCTCCAGCAGCTCGCCGACGGCCCGCACCCGCCGGTTGGCCAAGGAGTCGATGTCATCCACCCGCCCGATGCCGCGGGACAGCTGCAGCAGGTAGCGAACCACGGCGATGAAGTCTTCCTGGTCCAGCACCCGCTGCTTGGGGTTCTTGTTCAAACCCAACTTGACGTTGAACTTGAAGCGTCCGACCTCGGACAGGTCGTACTTGCGCTCGTCGAAGAACAACCCCTCGAACAGCGCCGAGGCCGACTCCTCGGTGGGCGGGTCGCCCGGCCGCAGCCGCCGGTACACCTCCATGATGGCGTCGATTCTGGTGCGCAGGGGATCCTTCTCGATGGTCTTGGAGAGGATTTCGCCGGTGGCGTCCCAGGCCGGAAAGGCCAGCAGCAACTCCTTGCGCCCCAGCCCCCGCGCCCGCTCGAACAGCTCGGGGGAGGCGCTGGTGTTGGCCTCGGCAATCACCTCGCCGGTGGACTCGTCCACTAGGTCTTCGGCCAGCACCGCATCCACCAGGTCGTCCTCGCTGACCGCCACGTCGACCTTGCCGGAGCGCTCCAGCCGCTGGCGCAGCTCGGCATCCAGGCGCAGCCCGGCAAACAGCTCCGGATTGGCCACCCGCTTGCCGAAGGTGGCGGTGGCCTTGCGATCCTCCACCTCCAGCACCCGGGTGTCGAGGCTCAGCTTCACGCTCTCCTTGCCGATCTTGGCCGTGATCAGGTTATAGAAGTGCTTGAGCAGGTCAGCGTTACTCTCCAGGCCCAGGGCCCGCAAGAAGACCGTGGCGGCAAAGCGCCGCTTGCGGTCGATACGCACATAGAGGATCTGCTTCTTGTCGAACTCGAACTCGATCCACGAGCCACGGTAGGGCACGATCTTGGCGAGCAGCGAGGTGGGAGTCTCGCGGGTGAAGGACGCCCCCGGCGAGCGGTGCAGCTGCGACACGATGACCCGTTCGGTGCCGTTGATGATGAAGGTGCCGGTCTCGGTCATCAGCGGCAGCTCACCGAAGTACAGCTCTTCCTCCTTGACATCGCGGATGCGCCGTTCGCCCCCCTCGCCCTCCTCCAGGACCACCAGTCGAAAGGTCACCTTGAGCGGCACCGCGTAGGTGAGGCCGCGCTCCCGGCAGTCCGCCTCGGTATAGAGCTGTCGCAACCCCACCGGATTGCCGCAGGTGGTGCAGTGAGGCACCGCATTGACGGTGCTCTGCCCGCAGGCCGGGCACACCACCGTGGCCTCGTGGGATTCCGCCGCCTTGATGCGCGCCCCGCAGTGCTGGCAGTTGATGCGCAAATGATCGAGGCCCTTGAGCCGCCCGCACTTGCACTCCCACGTGCCGAGCTCGTACTTGACGAAGTGCAGCTCGCAGGAGGAGCGGAAGTCGGCAAACGGGAAGACACTCTCGAAGACCGCCTGCAGGCCGTTGTTTTGCCGTTCCTCGGGGAGCAGGTCCATCTGCAGGAACTGCTCGTAGCTGGCCCGCTGCACGGCAATGAGATTGGGCAGGGGAATCGTCGAGCGGATGGTCGAGAAGTTCGTCCGCTCCATGGTCTCTTTCGCACTCATCAGGCACCACTCCTTACCGGGTCCCACGCCGCATCCTCGGCACTCGCGAACCCGTGCGCCGCCGTGAAAGGACTACCCACCATACAACTCTGCTTCGCCCCGACAACGCCCCGGCGAGCAAACCCCCGCCGGTCACCGTCGAACTCCCGCTCGATACCGAAAACAGCGGCGAGGGGGCACACACCCCCTCCGCTGGCCTGGTCGCTCAAACCAACCGTTCCGGGCCGGCGGTGGTAGGTCCCCACCTCCACCGGCACCCCGCGCCTGGCGCTCGATGCTTTCGTCGGCTCGACCCTCTCCTCGGCCTTCGCGCTGCGTCGCCGCGCCAGGGGCAGCCGCGACGCGCCGCCGCCATCGGTTGTCCCGACAGCGTCCTAGACAATCTTCACCGTGGCGCCCGCTTCCTCGAACTTCTTCTTGATGTCCTCGGCCTCCTGCTTGGACACGCCCTCCTTCACCTTGGCCGGCGCGCTCTCCACCAGGTCCTTGGCCTCCTTCAATCCCAGCGAGGTGACCTCGCGGACCACCTTGATGACATTGATCTTCTTGTCACCAGCGGCCTCCAGCATGACGTCGAACTCGGTCTTCTCCTCGACCGCCTCGGCGGCAGCGCCCGCGGCGGGAGCGGCCATCATCGCCATGGGCATTGCGGCCGCGGCCGCCGACACCCCGAACTCGTCCTCGAGCTTCTTCACCAGCTCATTCAGCTCCAGGACCGTCATCCCCTTGATCTGCTCCACCAACTCCTGAATCTGGGCCATCTCGTGATCTCCTTTTGCGACGAAACGTCGTTCTCGAACCTAAAGCGCGCCCTAGGCCTGGCGCTCCTTTTCCTCGGCAATTTGCTTCACCGTCACCGCCAACGACCGGAGCGGCCAGTTGAGGGCGGTGACCAGTCGCCGCATGGGCGACTGCAACACGTACAGCAACCGGGCCACCAGCTCTTCCTTGCCCGGCAAGAGGGCGACCTGCTGCGCCTGCGCTGCATCCAGCAGCTGCCCCTCCACCAGGGCGCCGCGGAACTGCAGCTTCTCGTGACCCTTGGCGAACTCCGCCAGGACCTTGGCGAGCTGCGCCGAGTCGCCGGCGGTGATCGCCAGCGCCACCGGGCCTTCCATGAGTCCTTGCAACGCTTCGCGCTGCACCGCGCCCAGGGCGATGCGGGCCAGCGTGTTCTTGACCACCACATACTTGCCGCTGGCGGCGCGGACCTTCTCCCGCAGTTCGGTCACCTCGGCGACCGTGAGCCCCTGGTACCCCATCACGAAGACACCGCTGGAGGGCTGCAGCGCCGCGGTGAGAGAGTCGATCTGCTGCTGCTTCTGCTGCCGGGTAAGCATGCCTTCCCCCCTACTTGGCTTCCAGCTGGGCCAGATCCAGAGAGACTCCCGGCCCCATCGTCGTCGAAACGAACGCCGAGCGCACGTACTTGCCCTTGGCGGCCGCCGGCTTGGCGCGCAGCACCGCGCCGATCAACGAGCGAGCGTTTTCCTCCAGGGCATCGGCGGAGAACGACACCTTGCCCAGCGGCACGTGCACGATGGCGGTCTTGTCCACCCGGAACTCCACCTTGCCCGCCTTGATCTCCCGCACCGCCTTGCCCACCTCGGTGGTCACCGTGCCGGTCTTGGGGTTCGGCATCAACCCGCGGGGACCCAGCACTTTACCCAGACGGGAGAGAATCCGCATCATGTCCGGTGTGGCCACCACGGCCTCGAAGTCCAGCCATCCACCCTGGATCTTCTCCACCGCCTCCTCGCCCATGACGAAATCGGCCCCCGCTTCTTCCGCCTCCCGGGCCGCCTCACCCACCGCCACCACCAGCACCCGCTTGGTCTTGCCGGTACCGTGGGGCAGCACCACGGTGCCGCGCACCATCTGGTCAGCATGGCGGGGGTCGACTCCCAGGCGCAGGGAAATCTCCACCGTCTCGTCGAACTTGGCGGGGTGGATCTCCCGCACCAGCTCGAGGGCGCTGCGCAACTCGTAGGGCCGCGGTTCGACCCGGGACTTGGCCGCCAGGTATTTCTTCGAGCGTTTCACACCCACCTCCCCTTATGAGGACACGACCTCGATGCCCATGCTGCGCGCCGTGCCCTCGATGGTGCGAACCGCCGACTCCAAGGAGGTGGTGTTCAGGTCAGGAAGCTTGGTCCTGGCAATCTCCTCCACCTGGGCCCGCGTGACCTTCCCCACCTTGTTGCGGTTCGGTTCTCCCGACCCCTTCTCCACTCCCGCCGCCTTGGCGACGAGGAACGACGCCGGTGGCGTCTTGGTGATGAACGTGTACGTCCGATCGGAGTACACGGTGATCACCACCGGGGTGATGACTCCGGTCTGCTTCTGCGTGCGCGCGTTGAACGCCTTGCAGAAGTCCATGATGTTGAGGCCGTGCTGACCCAGGGCGGGGCCCACGGGGGGCGCCGGCGTCGCCTGCCCGGCCGGGATTTGCAGCTTCACGTACGCCACGATCTTCTTTGCCATTGTCCTTCGCGCCTCACGCTATCTTCTGCACTTGGCTGAACTCCAGCTCCACCGGGGTCGAGCGCCCAAAGATCGTGACCATCACCTTGAGCGTCGAACGGTCCAGGTTGACCTCTTCCACCACCCCCACGAAGTTGGAGAACGGCCCGTCGGTGATGCGAACCTGTTCGCCCTTCTCGAAGACGTGCTTGGGTCTTGGCTTTTCCCTCGCCACCGTGACCTGATGCAGGATCTGGTTGACCTCTTCTTCGGTTAGCGGGGTCGGCTTCTTGCCCGAACCGACGAAACCGGTCACCTTAGGCGTGTTGCGCACCAGGTGCCACGCCTCGTCGGTCATCTCCATCTGCACCAGAACGTAGCCCGGGAAAAACTTGCGCTGCACCTCGCGGCGCTTGCCGTTGCGCATCTCCACGACCGTCTCGGTGGGGATGCGGACCTCGCCGAAAAACTCCTGCATCCCGAGCGCCTCGATGCGCTGCTCCAGGGTCTTCTTGACCCTGTCCTCGAAGCCCGAGTACGCGTGGATGATGTACCACTCCTTGGGCATGCTCCGCCAGCTCCTCTCTTCCCGCCGGCCCGTTACGACAGCGCCCGGATGACCCACTTCACGACGTTGAGGAAGAGCAGGTCACACAGGTACAGGAACACTCCAAACACGAACGAGGCCGCGATGACGACCACCGTGGTCGCCACCACCTCGTCCTTGGACGGCCAGGTGACCTTCTTGGTCTCGACGACCACCTCGCCTAGGAACGTCTTGAGCCGCTTCCACCAATCCATCTTCGGCGCCTCCGGGGCGCGGTGTGTATGGCAGGCCAGGAGGGACTCGAACCCCCAACCACCGGTTTTGGAGACCGGGACTCTACCAATTGAGCTACTGGCCTACCTGCGCGTTCAGCATCACTTGGTTTCACGATGCGGCGTGTGGCGCCTGCAAAACTTGCAGTACTTCTTCACCTCCAGCCGCTCGGCCTGCTTCTTCTTGTTGCGGGTCGCCGTGTAGTTGCGACGTTTGCACTCCTGACAGGCGAGGATGACGTTGTCCCTCATGGGGAGACCTCACTCCAGAATCTCGGTGATGGTGCCGGCGCCGACGGTGCGGCCGCCCTCGCGGATGGCGAAGCGCAGCCCCTTCTCCATCGCAATCGGGGTGATCAGCTCCACCGTGATGTTGACGTTGTCCCCCGGCATCACCATCTCCACCCCTTCAGGCAGCTTGACCGACCCGGTCACATCCGTGGTCCGGAAATAGAACTGCGGCCTGTAGTTGGAGAAAA
>JABRVY010000048.1:0-2521 GCA_039961755.1 Acidobacteriota bacterium
TCCCCTTGCTGCACGGCGGCGCACCACAGCGCCAGGGGCACGCCGCCGTGCAGCAAGGGGACGAGCACCCGCCGCCGGCGGGTGGGGCCGCCGGGAGCCAACCACAAGGGGGAGGCCAGGCGCAGGGAGGCCATGGTGGCGCCCACCACCCCGGCGCCGGCGGCGAGGAGCACCACCGCCAGGCTGGGAAGGCGCCAGAACACCTCCAGGCCCGCCGCCGGCCCGTCGCTCACCCCCAGCGACGGCGCCCATCCCAACCCCAGGACCGCCGCCGCCGTGGCGAGGTGGTACACCCCGAGCTCGCTCACCCACCCCTGGCCAGACGGCATGAACGGTGGCGGCAGCAGCGCCAGCAGCAGTGGCAACAGGAGGGGAGGGAGCCAGTAACCCAGCAGCGCCTCGCGGGTGGCGGAGAACCCCACACCCGGCTGATTGACCAGGGCCCACGGTTGCGCCCCCCAGGGGGCGGACAGGCCGATCCACTCGCCTCCCACCGCCGCCACTCCCACCCCCTGGGCAAGGGGGAGCAGCAGCCACACCAGCGGCCACAGCACCACCGCCAGCAGCCACGAGAGCAGCAGGATTCGCCCCTGCAAGGGGTGGCTGATCACCCTCGTATCATACCCCCATGGTCAGACCCTTGCTCGCCGTCCTCCTCGTCCTTTCCACCCCGTGCCTCGCCATCGCCCAGGCGGTCACCGAGTGGTCCACCGGTCGGGGGGTGGCGGTGGCGATCATCGAAGTACCCGGGGGTGACCTGGTGCACCTGGCCGCCGTGGCTCCCCCCGAGACCGCCGTTCCCGGCGTTCTGGCCGGCTTCCCGGTCACGACCCACCCCGTTTCCCCCGGCCTGATCGTCGAGGCCAGCGTGCCGGCGTTCGTCGCCGTGGCGGCGCTGAGTGAACTGGCCGCATCGCTGTCCGACCGGGGAGCGGCGGCGGTGGTCGTCCTCGGCAGTGCGCCGGCGCGGGAGATGGTCGTGGCTGGCCAGACTCTGGAGAGAGTGCCCCTGGCGGCCGCACCGCGTCGTCCCTGCCTGCTGGCCGAAGGTGAGGTGTCGTTGCTGCGGGGTTCGCCCGAGCGCCTGGAAGTGTTCCTGCCCCTGCCCGGGCCCGAGGACCCCCGCTTCGACCTCCTCCCGGCCCTGGAGGCGTGGCTGCGCCGCCGGCTGGCGCAGCGCTGGCCTGGCATGAGCACCTCCCTGGAGTTGCGGGATGGCTGCTCTCGCCTTCTGATCCGCGTCCCCTCCCCCGTCGAACCGCCGCGCGCCCTCCTGGCGCCGCTGCGCGAGGCGATTCAGCGGCTGGCGGCGACTACCCCCAGCGCCGCCGAGATGGAGGCGATCACCCCCATGGTCGACCGCCGGCGCGCCGCCTGGGCCGTGGACGGGCGAGCTGCGGCGCGAGAGTTGGTGCTGCGCCGGGCGGCTGGGGGGCGGGTCGCGGCGGCGCTCGCACCCCCGCTGCTGGACCCCGAAACGCTGGCCGGCCTTGCGCGGGCGGTGCTCGCCGGCCACGTTGGCGAGGCCGTCCTGGTGGAGGCCGAACGCCGCCCCGTCGATGAGGCCCCGGAGGCGCTGGACAACGGCGTGCTCCTGGCATGGCGCTGGGTCTCGTCGTCGCTGGGCACGGTGGCGGTGGCGCTGGGGGGGGTCGACCCCGAGGCTGGCCAGGCGGCGTTGCGGGGGCTGGCCGATGAGGCCGCCCGGGAAGGGTGGCAGGCTCTCCTGGAGACCCTGGCAGGGGTTCCGGCGGTGGCGGTGGCCGTGCCCGCTGACGACCTGCCGGCCGCCCTGGAGACGGTTGCCTCGGTGCTGGTGGAGCCCCCGGCGAGGGCTGCAGCGGACGGGGAGAACCAGCTGGTGGCCGCCCTGGGGCTTTCCGCGGAGCTCACCGGCGGGGCGGTGGCAGTGGCGGTGGCTGCCCCCGCCGAGGCGGATGTGGTGCGGGAGGCGGCGGCGAAGTTCTTCAGCCAGCTGCCGGCGGGCAGGGTCCGCAGCACGGCGCCGCTGGGACCGGGACTCCAGCACGTGAGCACCGCTGGCGAGACCACCATCCAGGCGGCAGTAGAGGTGCCAGCGGGCTTCACCGGCTGGCTGGCCGGGGAGGTCCTGGGCAGCCGCCTGCGGCGGCACGCCAGGGCACAAACTCGCTGGTTGGCCCCCCCCGGGCGCCTGGTTCTGGAGGTGACGGTTCGCGGCGAGGCCCATGTGCCGGCGCTTGAGGCGCGCCTGGCCGCCCTCTGGCCGTCACTGCGGGGTGCTGCCAGCGCCGAAGAGACCGCCGCAGCGGCAGCAGCGCTGCGGGCGCTGCTGTACGGGGATCCCGCCCGGGCGGCGCTGCGCACCGCTGCGGCGCCGTTCCTGCCTACCTTGCCACGGCAGGAGGAACTGTTGGCAGTGGAGGCGCGAGAGGTATCGGCCGCGCTGGCGGCGCTGCCCGCCTGGGCCGACCTCCCCCGCCTGGGCAGGGGGCCCGAACCACTGCTGGTAACCCCTCCCCCGCGCCCCACTGTGCGACAA
>JABRVY010000049.1:0-2747 GCA_039961755.1 Acidobacteriota bacterium
CCGTTCTGGTGGCCGCCGAGGCGGTGGCGCAAGGGTGGGAGGTGCTGCCGGGGGTGCCCCGCCGGCCCCCCGCCGGGGAGGCACTCGAGGTGGTACTGGAGCTCGCGCGGGGCTCGGAGGCCCGCGTGCTGGGCCTGGGACCGGCACTGCCGGCCAACACCGCGGCGTGGTGGGGCCTGGCCGACCTGCGCGCCCACGACCCGGTTCGCCCCCGCGCCCTGGCCCGCCTGCACGCGGCGCTGGGAGCAGAGGGAACGGATCTACCTGGCGACGTGACTCGTCCGTGGGCTGGGCTGGCGGGGGCGTGGGGGGTGCAGTGGCTGGCGACACCTCCCGACGGGATCCCGGACGCACAGGCTGGCGGGTGGGTGCGAGTGTGGTGCGGGAGCGCTGGCTGCGTGTATGGAAACCCGCGGGCGCTGCCGGTGGCAAGGCTCGCTCGCCGGGCCATCGAAGCCCCTGGAGACGCCGGGGCCGGTGCCTGGGAGGGGGTGGACTTCGCCACCACGGCAGTGGTGGAGGGCTCGCCGCCGGCGCTGGGGGGCGAGGGTACTTTGCAGGTCGTGGAACAGCGCCCGCACCACTGGCGAGTGAACGTGCGGGCGACGGGAGAAGTCCTCGCTATTCTGCATGTTCCCAGGACCGTGGGGTGGAGCGTCCTCGTCGATGGCCGCCAGGGGGAGATGGTCACGGCCAACCTGGCGGGCATGGGCGTGGTAGTCCCGGCGGGGGAGCACCAGGTGGAGTGGCGGTATTCGCCACCCGGGCTGGCGGCGGGAGCCTTGCTCACCGGGGTGGGGCTGGCGGGCTGCCTCGGACTCGCGCTGTCGCGGAGGCGGCGGTGAGAGGTCGGCTCCCCCTGGAAAACGAACTGGTGCCGTTTGTCCCCGGCTTCCCACCCGGCGCCCGCTGGTTGGTGCTGGCGCCCCACCCGGACGACGAGGTGCTCGGCCCGGGGGCGGCCCTGGCGATGGCCGTCCGAGCGGGAGTCGAGGTGAACGTGGTGGTGCTGACGGATGGCGCGGCACAGGGGGAGGCCGGCGTGCGGGCCGCCGAGGCCCGCGCCGCCGCTGCGGTCCTGGGGATACCCGAACCGGAGCTGTGGGGGCTGGCCGACCGCTCCCTGCGGCCAGACGATCCGAGGCTGGGCCGCCTCCTGCGCCGAAAGATCGAGGACAGCGCCGCCGACACCCTGCTACTCCCATCCCCGGTGGAGTTGCACCCCGACCACCGGGCCCTGGCGCTGGCGGTGCAGCGAGCGCTGCGCCGCCTCACCTGGTGGGGCGTGCGGCAACGGGGCCCGCAGCACGTGGCGTGCTACGAGGTGTCGGCGCCTCTGTTGCCGAACCTGCTGGTCGCCGCCGATGCGGGGTGGGAGGCGAAGCGCGCCGCCGCCGCCCGCTACGCCAGCCAGCTGGCGGTGTGGCCCTACATGGAGGTGGCGGAGGGCCTGGGAGCCTTCCGCGCCTTGACGCTGGCCGGGACCCGGCGGGCAGAGGCGTTTCACGTGGTTCCTGCGGAAAAGGTGGTGCAGTGGTCAGCGCGGGCGTGGGCGGCGTCCATGGGATCGCCGGGGTGCGTGCGGTGGCGTCCTTCCGAGGGGACGTGAGACACCCCTGGATTGCGCACAACCGCACGAAGAACCGGCACCGATCTTGCTTGCTGCAGCGATGGAGGTGTCGGACCATGCGTGTTCGAAAGGTTCTGGTCATCTTCCTTTTCGCCCTGGCGGCGCTGGCCTCTCCGGCCCTCGCGTCGTCGCCCCGGGTGCGCGTGCACCTGGGCCTGGGGTGGTGGTACCCGGGGTGGTGGTGGGGGCCGGTGTGGGCACCCGAAGTGGTAGGCCCCCGCGGATCCTCGTGGACGGTGGTGGACACCGACGTGTCCCCGGAGGCCGCGCTGGTCTACCTGGACGGCAAGCTCATCGGCACCGCCGATGATTTCGACGGCTTCCCCGATTACCTCTACCTGCGCCCTCCCGGCCGCTACGAGCTGGAGTTCCGTCTGCAGGGGTACGAAAGCCTCACCATCGCCATCGATGCGGTGGAGAATCACTTCGTTCCCATCAACACAAAACTCCAGCGCAAGCCGGGGGAGCGGCGGGCTGCCTGGTATGACCGCCCGGCGGGACTCCCGGTGGCACGGGCCTTCGAAAAGGAACGACCGCCGGAACCGGCGGAGGAAGAGTCCGCCCGTCTGCTTCGCCGCCAGGATGCCGCTCGCCCCGATCCCAGCCTGCGCCGGGAGCTGACTCGTTCCCCCGAAACTCGCCCGGAGGCGGCCACCGCCGTGTTGGTGCTGGTGGTCGCGCCGGACTCGGCCGCCGTGTACCTGGATGGGCGCTTCGTCGGAACGGCCACGGAGCTCGCTCGCCTGGAGCGTGGCCTTGCCGTTACCCCCGGCCCTCACGTGGTGGAGGCGCTGGCGCCTGGATTCCGGCCCCGCCGCCTGGACATCGAGCTCGAGGAAGGGGCGCGACAGCAGGTGGTGATCGAACTGGACGCGGAGCCGGATGGGGGGCTGGACAAAACCGAACCGGAGTTCTATAATTAGAAGAGATCGCGGAAAAGGGAGGGCGGCGGTCAAGCATCCACTCTTGCAAACCACTCAACTTTGGCCTACCACGTGATGTTCCTCTTTCATCCCACCAAGAAGGCCATTCTTTAATGACTTGAGTGACCGACCTCCCGCTTCTTTCCCATGCCGCCGGCAGCGACCGGCGGCATTCTTTCTTTCTCGGGGGGCTC
>JABRVY010000050.1:0-4315 GCA_039961755.1 Acidobacteriota bacterium
CCGCCACCCCCACCGCGGGAACCCAGACAATCCTACCACCCGCCTCCAGGACTGGCCACGCCGCCCGCCACGGCGCCGGCACCCTGGCCGCCGCTAGCGCCCGCGCCAGGCTCTTCCACCCTGCCTCCGGCCACCCCTCGCCCCGCCGGGGGGAGCGCCACCCCGGAGAAGCGGTGAGAATTCTCGGGTCGAGCCAGACCCGATAGTTGGCTCGCGGCGCTGGGGCCTCGCCCAGCGTCGCCCGCCACCCGCCGGGCAAGGTGACCAGGCCGCCCGCCGGTCGGGACTCGAACGGCGGGCAGGGAGGAGGCAGCAGCGAGACCCAATCGCCGTGGCGACGCAGCACCCACCGGCGCCCCAGATCCACCGCCGCCGGTCTGCCGCTATGAATCATGGCGCTGACCAGCCTCAATTGCGTCCTGGAGGGTGGTTCCCGTAGCGGCAAGCCACTGGCAATCTGCAAGGTCCAGCGCGCCAGCAAGGCCTCTGGCAGCTGGCGAAGCTGCGTCACCAGAACGCGCTCACCCATCTGCGGCCACGGCGCCTGGCGGGCAAGCAGCTCCCCCAGCAGCTCCTCGTCCCGCGCAACATCCCCGGCCAGCCCGGCCAAGTGCTCGCCGGCGCGGGGAAAGCGCGCCTCCAACAGCGGCAGCAGCAGGTGCCGTACCCAGGCGCGCGGCCGCCGGGGATCCTGGTTCGTGGCATCCTCCCGCCAGCTCGAGCCTCGCGAAACGAGGAAATCTCGCAATTCGGCCCGGCGCACCTCGAGCAACGGCCGGACCACCACCCCCGCGCGGGGCCGGATGCCGGCCACCCCCCGCGGTCCCGCGCCGGTCAGGAGTTTCAACAGGACAGTTTCGGCCTGGTCATCCAGCGTGTGGGCGGTGAGCACCGCGGCGCACCCTGCCCGACCCGCCTCGGCCACGAGCAGACGGTAGCGTTCCCGCCGCCACCACGCCTCCGGCGACACCCCGCGAGGCGGCGTCGGCTCATCGAGGTGCAGTACCGCGAAGGGAACCCTCAACCGCTCACACAGCTGCGCACACCACAGGGCATCCTCGTCGGCTTCCTCGCCGCGCAGATGGTGGTGGACGTGGGCGGCGCAAAGCGACAGCGACAGCTCCCGCATCGACTGGTGAAGCAAAACCAGGAGAGCCACCGAATCCGCCCCACCGGAAAGGGCCACCAGCGCCCGCCTGCCCATCAGGTCTGGGAAACAGGCGCGAAAATGGGCCACAAAGCGAGAAAGCGTCATGATGGTCATGCCGGCGGGTGGACTCGAACCACCGACACGGGGCTTATGAGACCCCTGCTCTGCCTCTGAGCTACGCCGGCACCCCAGGCAGGGGGTATTCTAGACGTTCTGACGCACCGTGGAAAGTCACCCGCAGTCGGCCGCGGCGCTTGCGCCCGGCGGCGCTACCCACCATACTGCGGGCATGCTGAACCCGAAGGCCCCAGTTTGCCCGAGATGCGGGCGCGAAGTGGCCGGGTGGGCGTTGACGACTTGCCCGATGTGCGCGACAAGCGTGTGCCACCGCTGCGCCCATCCGGCGTACGGGCGTCTGTTCTGTTCCGCCCGTTGCGGTGAGTACTTCTTCCACGGCGAACTCGACGAGGAAGAGGACAACGACGGCGAGGGTTGAGAAGATCGTGAGCATTCTCTACAATACCCGCCCCTGGGAGGCAGGAGCGACAGGTGGGACAGCGCGGTGAAGAAATCCTTGCGCAGGCGCGACGACGGCTGCCGCTGGCGGCACGCCGGGGGGAGGAGACTCTCCTGCTTGCCAAGGCCTCCGGGTGCCGGGTCTACGACGCCGACAACGTTGCCTTCCTCGACCTGGCCGGCGGGTCCGGCGGCAACCTCCTGGGGTACGCCAACCAGTACGTGCTGGACGCCGTCCGGCGCGCCGCCGGGCTGGGCCTGGCCACGGGCTTCCACGTCACCGCGGAGGTAGAACTGGCCGAGGAGCTGGGCGAGATCATCCCGTCGCTGGCACCGTGGGTTCTGACCTCGTCGGAGACCGAGGCCTGGGAGCTGGCGCTGCGCTGGTGCCGGCGCGACACCGGCCGTCAGCGCGTCATCGTCTTCGACGGCAACCGCCGCGGGGCGCTGGAGGCCTTCAACGTGGTGGCCACCGGACCCCTGGGCATCTCCCAGTCCCTGGTGGCGGGAGCGCCGGCGGAGCTGGCCCGCCTGGTCCGGGTGGTGCCGTGGGGCGATGTGGACGCCTTCTCGGCCGTGCTCGCCGAGGTGGGGGTGGACACCGCTGCCGTCATCCTGGACCCCCTGGCCCTGCAGTACGGCGTCATTCCTCCGTCGCCCCAGTTCCTGCAGGCGGTGGTCGAGGGCAGCAGGGCTGCGGGCGCGCGGGTGGTCCTGGACGAGACAGTTTCCGGGCTGCGCCTCGCCCGCGGCGGCGCCGCCGAAGTGTTCGGCCTGCAGCCCGATCTGTGCGTCTACGGGGGTGCCCTGGGCGGAGGGGTATCACCCATGGGCGCGGTGGCCTGGCACAGTTCCCTGGGCGCGCTGCCCCCCGACGACCTGCCCCCGCCGCCACCGCCCCTGGCCATGGTGGCCGCCCTGGCGACCCTTTCGGTGTTGCGCAATGACGCCGTTCACCAGCGCCTGGAGGAACGCGGCGCGCAGCTGGCCAACGGCATCGAGGCCCTGGCCGAGCGGTTCTCACGCCCTTTGCGCTGCAACCGGGTGGGGTCGATCTTCTCCCTCGCCTTCGCCCGCCAGCGGGTGACCGACGGGGGCAGCTTCGCGCGCGTCGATCAGGACTCCTGGAGTCGCCTCGTGCGTTCCGTTCGAGAGGCGGGGGTGCTGCTGCCGGCGCGCTCCCCGCAGGCCTGCTTCCTCTCCCACGCCCACGGGGTGAAGGACATCGAGCAGGCCCTCACCACCATCGAGGCGGCGTTGAAGAAGATGCAGAGGGAAGACGAGGCCTAGGGGTCTCTCGACGTCCGCAGCAAAGCTAGGTCGACTCGGGGAAGTGCTTGCCCAGCGCGGCGAGGAGGGTTTCGGGCTCCAGCGGCTTTTCCATGTATTCCTCTACCTCATACTGGGTGCGGGCCTCCGACTCCCAGCGTCGGCTCTTGTACACCGCCGTCACCATGAAGACCTTGGGCCGGTAGGAGGGGAGCTTCTCCCGGAGCCTGGCGAGCACGTCGAAGCCCGAAAGCAAGGGCATGAGAGCGTCCAGGACCAGCAGTTCGGGCCGCGCCGCCAGCGTCATCTCCAGCGCCTCTCGACCGTTACCAGCCTCCAGCACATCGTGTCCTCGCTCGCGCAGGATTTCCGCCACCAGCGCCCGAAACACCCGGCTGTCGTCGGCCACCAGAACACGCATCAGACGCCCCTTTTATACATTGTATCACCTACCGCAGGTAGCCCAGGCTCCTGAGCACCTCGCGCTGCACCGTGGCGCTGGCGGCCGAGGGGCGCTCCACCGGCGCCGGCGGTGGGCCGTAATCAACCGCCGCCACCGTCTCGCCCCGGCCGCCCAGATCGACAGGCGCCGACACTCCCCCGGCGGGAGGCGGTAACCCGAGCTGGTTCAGCCAGGTGGCAACCAGCTCGGCACTGCTGGCGCGGCGCCGCCAGCGGTCACTGACGGAGGCCGAAGCCGCAAAGGGTGCGCCCGAACCCGGCGGCCGCGCCACCAGCCAGACGGTGTACCCTCCCCCCGTCAATCGCTCCAGCAGCCCGCGCAGCGCCCGCAGGTGGGGGTGCAGCCGGGCGGCCACCGCCAGCGGGCCGGTTTCCTCCGGCAGCCGCGCCGAAAGATCCAGGCCCGGCAGCCACAGCACGACCAGAGCGGGACCCTGCGACGCCACCGCGCGCCGGACCAGCTCCGCGGCCAGCAGATCGGTGGCCGCCGGCGCCTGCCGCCCTTCCTCCCAGGCCGTCCGCACCACCTCGGCCAGCGCCGGGGTCACCGCGTCGACGCCGGTGGCCCCGCCCAGCCAGGCCCGTTCGCTCACCACCTCGCCCAGCACCTGTCGCACCGGCCAGCTGCCCCACCATCCCCCCACCAGCACCGGACACCCCGCCCGCGAGGCCATTTCCCAGAGGGTGGGCAGACGCCGGTCGAGAGCCGGGCGGGCCACCACCCTGGCCAGCGAGAACTGCGACCACAGGGCGACCACCGGAGGGCGCATCAGGGGCGGCAGCACCACCCCCGACGAGCGGCCAAACAGCTGCACCTCTTCGAGGACTGACACGCCGTGCTGGCGCGGCGAGGCTCCGGTGGCGATGGACGTCCAGGTCACCACCGCCAGCGGGGCCGCCACCCCCTCCACCTCGACC
>JABRVY010000051.1:0-14132 GCA_039961755.1 Acidobacteriota bacterium
CCCGTTGGCCACCAGCAGCCCCAGCGCCGCCACGACCTGGGGGGTGGTGGCGGCGCTGGGGCTGCTGGTGGCCAACGGGCGACTGCGGCTGGCGCCGCGCCTGCAGCCGGTGCTGGCCGTGGTGCTGGTGGCCTGCGGGGTGGCCTTCTTGGTGGCGCACGGGTGGCACGGGCAACGGATCTTCGCGGCCTTTTCCGAGCAGGTGTCCAAGTTCTTGAATCTGTCCGACTACGGAGCCCGCTTCCTGTTCGGCAATCTGGCCGATCCCACGCACTTCTTCCCCGGCGAGGGGGCCGCCTGGCCCGGCTTCGGCTTCCAGTTCGCCTTCAAGGTGCTGCCCACCATCATTTTCTTCGGCGGCTTCATGGGGGTGCTGTACTACTTCGGGATCATGCAGCGGGTGATCGAGGCGCTGGCCCGCTTCATGCGCTGGACCATCGGCACCTCGGGGTCGGAGACGCTGTCGTGCTCCGCCAACATCTTCGTGGGGCAGACCGAAGCGCCGCTGCTCATCAAGCCGTTCCTGGAGGGGCTCACGCGGTCGGAGCTGCTCACCGTGATGGTGGGGGGGTTCGCCACCATCGCCGGCGGGGTGCTGGCGGGGTACATCGCCATGGGCATCCCGGCGGCACACCTCATCGCCGCCTCGGTGATGGGGGCCCCGGCGGCGCTGGTGATGGGCAAGATCCTCTACCCCGAGCTGGAGCACTCGCACACCGCCGGCGACGTCAAGGTGCCGGAGATCCCGGTGGGCAGCAACGCTGTGGAGGCGGCCACCGGGGGCATCACCGACGGCTTCAAGCTGGCCCTCAACGTGGGGGCCATGCTGGTGGGGTTCATCGCCCTCATCGCCGTGGTGGACGTGGTCCTGAACTGGGGGGACGCCCTGGTGGACGGCCGGCTGCTGGGGGGGACCTACGCCGCCTACGGCACGGCGGGGCTGTCTCCGGCGGTGGGGGAGTATCGGGGGATCTTTCCCGGCTCCCTGCGCACCCTCTTCGGGACGCTGCTGCGCCCCCTGGCCTTCGTCATGGGGGTGCCGTGGGCCGACGCCGCCGCGGTCGGGAACCTGTTGGGCATCAAGCTGTCCCTCAACGAGTTCGTGGCCTACGGGGAGCTCGCCAGCTACATCCAGGGGGAGGCGATCGGGCAGCGGGCGGAGATCATCGCCACCTACGCCCTGTGCGGCTTCGCCAACTTCTCCTCGGTGGGAATCCAGATCGGTGGCATCTCGGCCATTGCCCCCAGCCGTCGGGCCGACCTGGCCCGGGTGGGGATCAAGGCAATGTTGGGGGGGGCGCTGGCCACCTGCCTGAATGCCACCATTGCCGGCATGCTGCTGTCCTGAGTTCTACTGTGGCGTTTCATCCGGGGACAGCACGTGGCCGTCCAGTACCTGCCACACCCCAGCCGCCCGGGCGTAGGCGCGGATCCCTTCCGCCAGCTCCTCACCGGCCACCACCGCCCAGGTGGGGACCCCGGTGATGCGGGTGAGGAGGTCGGCCCGCTCGCGGGCCCGGTCCACGTCCCGCTGGGAGATGGTCGCCGACACCTCGGCCAGCAGGAAGGCCTGTTGCTTCTCCGGGGTGCGCCCCTCGGCCACCACGTCGGCCAGGAGGAGGGCGCCGCGCTCCTCCCAGGTGAGGCGCCCGTCCTCGAGGGCGTCGTCCACCAGGTCGGCGAGCTGCTGGGAGCTCAGGACCCGCAGGCGCCGCAGGATGCGGGCAAAGTAGGCGTGCGCCTTCTCCCGGTAGCGCCGCTCCAGCGCGTCGCCGTGCAGGGTGCTGACGCGGATGGACAGGTCGGCCACCTTGTGGGTGAGCCGGGTAAGCGCCTCCTCGGTGCGGCGCTGGGCGGCGGCGAGCTCTTCCAGACGTTCCTCGATGCGGCGCTGGGCGGCCTCGAGGGCCTGGAAGCGTTCCTCGGCGCTGGCGATGAAGGCTTCCAGCCGCTCATCGGTGCGGCGCTGGGCCTCCGCCAGGGCGGCGATACGGTCGTCAAGGCCCCGCAAGCGTTCCTCGCTGCTGGCGATGAAAGCGTTCAGGCGCTCCTCGGTGCGGCGCTGGGCCTCGGCGAGCTGTCGCACCACCTCGGGGAGCGGGAGGAACTCGTCGGTCAGGACGAGACGGCGCAGCTCCGCCCGCCACTCGGGGTGATCCTCCAGTGCCCTGACGAGGTCGTGGAAGTCGGCAGGCAGCGCACCCATGACGATCTCATCCTACCACGGAAGCTGATCGTGAAGAGTATCTTGCCCGGGGATGGCGGGAGGCGTCGGCAGAGAGGTACTCGTTGACACGTCTCGGCGGTGATTGGTACCCTCGCCGCGCATAACCCCTCGCGACGGCAATGCGTACCTACGTCGGAGAGGTCCAGCGTTGATCGGGGTGGGCTTGCCCCGACGAGCAGAAAGGGGACGGTATGTTTCGCCGCATCGGAAACCTCATCCGTGGCTTTCTGAGCCTGTTCATCTCTGGCCTCGAGCGGGCCAACCCCAAGGCCCTCATCGAGGCGGAGAAGGAAAACCTGCGCAAGCAGATCGCCCGCTTCAACGACAACCTGGCCACCCACGCCGGCTTCTGCGAGCGGCTGATCCGGCAGATCAAGAGCCTGGAGGCGCAGGAGCGGGACCTGGCCGCCAAGGCGGCCGCCAACCTCAAGGTGGGCAACCGCAACGCCGCCGGCCAGTACGCCCTGCAGCTGAAGACCGTCAGGGAACAGCTGGAGGAAAACCGCCGCCAGCTGGAGGCGGCGGAGGAAACCTACAAGAAGCTGGTGCAGGCGCGCGACGTCTCGGTGCGGGAGGCGCAGGGCAAGATCGAGCAGTTGAAGCGCATGCTCTCCGAGACGGAGATGCTGGAGGCGCAGGCGGAGCTGCAGGAGATGGCCAAGGGGATGATCTCCTCCATCGGCAGCGCTGGGGATACCCTGAACCGCGTGGAGGAGTACCTCTCCGAGCGGCGCGACAAGGCGGCGGGGCGGGCGCGGGTGGCCGCATCCAGCATCGATGCCTCGCAGGTGCAGCTTCTGGAGGCGGAGCAACAGGCGCTGGCCGATCAGGCGCTGACCGAGTTCGCCGCCGCCTACGGTCTGGAAATGCCGGGGGCGGACTCTCCCCAGGCGGAGGCCGCGCCGGCTGCCCCGCCCGCGCGGGACATGGGGCCGGAGGTGGAGAAGCAGTAGCTGACCGCGGCGGCCAGCCGGGGTTGGCCGCCGCTCATGGTCGAGGGAATCCCCTGCGGGAAGGAGTGAGCCATGGCAGAACAGAAAGTGGGACCAACCGCACTGGGCAAGCTGGTGCTCGTTCTCTTCGTGCTGGCACTGGCGGCGGGCGCCGCCTACTACTTCCGCGACGTTCTCATGCCCTCGGGCAAGGACGGGGCAAGGCCAGTGGACATGGACGCCTTCAAGGCTCAGCAGGGAAAATTCGAGGCCCCCGACACCAAGGGGATCACTACCGTCTCGGAATACACCTACGTGCCGGCGGAGAAGCTGCCGCCGGTGAAGGGGGTTTCCGGCTACGTGTGGGACCCCGCCACCAAGGTGGTGCAGTTCCCCATCAACGTGTGGATCGGCTGGCTGCCCATCGTCGCCGCCAACCACGGCTTTGCCCCCAACAACGAAAGCATCTTCTTCAAGGAGTATGGGTTCAAGGTGAACCTGAAGCTCATCGACGACCCCGTGGTGGCGCGCGACGCCTTTGCCGCCGGGCAAAGCCACATCCTCTGGGGCACCCTGGACATGATGGTGTTGTTCGCCCCCGAGCTGATGCGCGACTCCCGCACCGCGCCGCGCATCTTCCAGCAAATCGACTGGTCTTCGGGCGGGGACGGCATCGTGGTGCGGGGGAACATCCACTCGGTGCGGGACCTCAAGGGCAAGACGGTGGTCTACGCCCAGAACAGCCCCTCCCAGTACTTCATCAATAACCTGCTGCTCAACGCCGGCATCCAGCCTTCCGAGGTGAACCACAAGTACACCGCCACGGCGTTCGAGGCGGCGGCCGCGTTCGTGTCGGACAAGCGCATCGATGCCTGTGTGTCGTGGGCGCCGGACATCTACAACATCCCCGAAAAGGTGGCGGGGACCCGCATCCTCACCACCACCGCCGAGGCCAACAAGCTGATTGCCGACGTCTGGGCGGCGCGGGCCGACTTCGCCAAGGACCATCCCCAGGTGATCAAGGGGCTGGTGGCCGGCATCTTCAAGGGGATGGATCAGCTCAAGGATCCTGGCTTCAGGGCCCGCGCCTTCCAGTGGATGGCCGAAGGTTACGGCATGCAGCCGGATGAGGTGAAGGCCATGGAGGCCGACGCCCACTCCACCAACTTCGCCGAAAACAAGGAGTTCTTCCTCAACGCCAACAACCCCACCAACTTTGAGCGCACCTGGAAGAACATCACCTTCGTCTACCGCGAACTGGGTCTGGTTGGCACCCCGGTGCGCTTTGACGAGGTGATGGACTTCTCGGTGCTGCAGCAGCTGGACCGGGAGGGGACGTTTGCCCACCAGCGGGACGAGTACCGCGCCACCTTCGCGCCGGTGTCCTACACCAAGGTGCAGGCCGAGGCGCCAATCCTCACCCAGACCATCCGCATCAACTTCTACCCCAACTCCGCCAACATCTTCGAGCCGCAACACGACGAGCTGGGCAACCCCATCCCCAACACCCTCTACGACCCGTCGGTGGCCGCCACCCTGGAGAAGGTGGCACGCCTGGCGGGGCAGTACGAGCGGGCGGTGATCGCGGTGGTGGGGCACACCGACTCCTCCATGAAGGGGCGCGGGGTGCGGGAGCAGGACGTCAGGGCCCTGTCGCTGGACCGCGCCAACGCCGTCAAGAAGGCGCTGGTGCAGAAGTACAAGTTCGACCCCAACAAGTTCATCGTCGAAGGCAAGGGGTGGGACGTTCCGGCCGACCCCGACGATCCCACCAACCACGCCCTCAACCGACGGGTGGAGATCGCCGTGTATCCGCCGGAGGCCAGGTGAGCGAGCCGGCGCCCGCGGTGGGGGGTGAGACGACGCCCCGGAGTGACGGCGTACCCGCCGGCTCTGCGGTCCGGCGTCGGCGCCAGGCCCCCTGGCTGGCGATCAGGGAAACCATCCCGGCCTGGCAGGGGTGGGCGCTGGGAGCGTTGCCGATCCTGGCGCTGCTCGCCGTCTGGAGCCTCGCCACCGCCGGGGGGGCGCCCGAGGAGCGCTGGATTTCCCCCACCATCCTGCCCTCCCCCTGGGAGGTGATTCGCTCCTTTCCCGAGCTGTGGTTCGACCGCGCCCTCACCCGCAACCTGCTGGTCTCCTTCGGTCGCGTGGCAGCGGGGTTTGCGGTGGCTCTCCTCATCGCCTTCCCGCTGGGGGTGATGATGGGCTCCTTCACCAAGGTGAAGGCGGCGTTCACACCCCTGTCGGTGTTCGGGGCGTACCTGCCCATCCCCGCCCTGGTGCCGCTCACCCTTTCCCTCTTCGGCACCGGCGAGCTGCAGAAGGTGATCTTCCTGGCCCTGGCGTTTCTCATTTACCTCCTGCCGCTCATCGTTTCGGCGGTGGACAGCGTGGACGACGTGTACCTCAAGACCGCCTACACCCTGGGGGCGGACCGCTGGCAGGCGGTGCGCCGGGTACTGCTGCCGGTGGCGTGGGCGGACATTTTCCAGGCGCTGCGGCTGGGGTTCGGGGTGGGGTGGAGCTACATCCTGCTGGTGGAGATGGTGGACATCGGCAAGGGGCTGGGGGGGATCATCATCGTCTCCCAGCGGCGCGGCCCCCGGGAACACATCTACCTGGTGCTGCTGCTCATCGTCGCGGTGGCCTTTGCCACCGACAAGGCGTGGGCGGCGCTGGGCCGCAAGCTGTTCCCGTACCGGGAGGCCCGATGAGTTCGGCGCCGCCCCCGGTGGTGGAGTTCCGCGGGGTGGAGAAGACCTTCCACGCCGGCACCCCCAGGGCCTTTACCGCCATCCGTGACGTCACGTTTCGTATCGACGATCTCCCCAACTATGGCGAGTTTGTCGCCATCGTGGGCCCTTCGGGGTGCGGTAAGTCGACGATTTTGAATTTGATCCATGGATTTCCCGAGGTCTCGCCGCCGACGCGAGGGGAGGTGCTGGTGCGGGGTGAGCCGGTGCGCGGGCCGGGGCGGGACCGCGGCATGGTCTTCCAGCGCTACAGCTCCTTTCCCCATCTCACGGTGCTGGAAAACGTGCGCTTTGGCCTGGAGCTCAACGCCGCCGAGCACCGCCTCTCCCGGGCCGCCATGACCGACCTGGCCCGGGAGTGGGTCGCCAGGGTGGGTCTGGCCGGGCACGAGGCCAAGTACCCCCATCAGCTGTCGGGCGGCCAGCAGCAGCGGGTGGCGATCGCCCGCACGCTCGTGCTGAAGCCGCGCATCATCTTGATGGACGAGCCGTTTTCGGCCCTCGACGAGCCCACCCGGCTGGACATGCAGCGGCTGATCATGGAGCTGTGGCACGAGGTGGAGGCGACGGTGCTGATCGTCACCCACTCCCTGGCCGAGGCGGTCTTCCTGGGGGACCGGGTGTGGGTGATGACCCGCGCCCCCGGCCGCATCGCCGCCGAGATCAGGGACGCCATCCCCCCCACCCGCGACGCCGACCCCCTGGCGGTACAGGAGTCCCGGGCGTTCAAGGAGGCGGTGGCGGAGGTGGCAAGGGTTTTCCGGGAGGTGGAGGCGGGGGTGCCATGAGCAGCGGGGTGCGCACGGTGGACGGGTCATACTCTGGCCATGGCCGGTGAGGCACTGACCTACTGGGACTTCGTCAGGGCGGCGTTCTATCGTCGGGTTCGCCTGCCGCTGCTCGGCGCCATGCCGGTCAACCAGATGGCGCTGGCTGCCTTTGCCCTGCTGGGGTTCGTCAACCCGGGTTTCTGGTTCCTCGGCGCCGCCCTGGAGCTGGCCTACCTGGGGGCGCTGTCCTCCAGCGAACGCTTTCAGAAGCTGGTGGAAGGGGAGCGCCTCGTGGCCCGCCAGCGGGGGTGGGAGGCCGGCGTGCAGCGCGCCTTCGCGCAGCTGCCGCCGACAGCGCAGCTGCGCTACCAGGCGCTCGTGGGGCGCTGCGCCCGCATCCTGGGTATCACCACCTCGGTGGGCCAGACCGGCATGCTCTCCGACCTGCGCGCCGGCACCCTGAATCAGCTCCTGTGGTTGTTCCTGCGCCTGCTGTCCTCGCGGGAGCTGATCCTCACGACCCTGGCGCAGGTGGATGAGGGGGAGCTCGAGGCGGACGTGGCGCGGCTGGAGCAGCGCCTGGCCGGGGCCGGGGAGGGCAGCCCCCTGGCCCGTTCCCTGCAGGCCACCCTGGAGATCCAGAAAAAACGGCTAGAGAACCTGGCCGCCGCCCGTGCCAACCTGGCGGTGGTGGAGGCGGAGCTGGAGCGCATCGAGCAGCAGGTGCGCCTCATCGAGGAGGAGTCGGCGGTGGCCGGCGGTCCCGATGTGCTGTCGGCGCGCCTGGACGCGGTGAGCTCCACCCTGCTCGAAACCTCCCGCTGGATGGACCAGCACGCCGAGTTCTTCCGCTCCCTGGGTGGCGAGGAGGAGGTGGCGCCCATGGCGCTGCCGCGCCTGCCGGAGCTCCCGCCGACTCCGGCGGCCACCCCGCCACCACCGCCGCGGGCGCGGCAGAAAGGGTAAGGACCGATGGCCGAGTTGCCCCCCTGGGCCCAGGAGATGCGCGCCGCCTTCCGGGCCGGCGCCACCAGCCAGTTCATCCTCCACGGGGACGTCCACGACCTGCAGCCCACCCCCCGGGGGGAGTTCGTGTCGCTGCGGGCGTTCCTCACCGAGGTGATGTTCGCCCCCTTCGACGTGGTCATCCACTACGACCGCGGCCGGGGGGTGCGGGTGCGCAAGGGGGCTGACGCGTTCCATCGCTTCCTGAAGGCCTTCGACAGCTTCCAGGGCACCTCCTGGGCGGCGCTGCCGGACGTGGGGCCGGACAGGGTGGAATCTTTGGACCTGGGCAACCTGCTGCCCCGCGACCCGCGGCGGGCGCTGGAGCTCATCGACCGCTTCCTGCGCGGCGCCGTGCATCGGGTCAAGGTGGTGGAGGGCAGGAGCGTGCCGGACCCCCTCAAGGTGGCGGTGGTCATCGACTACGCCCACTTCATCGCCCCGGCGGGGGAGGCGCTGTACGTCTCCGGGGAGGCCAGCCAGACCCTCATCCAGCTCCTCGACTGGGCCTCCGACCCCACCATCACCGCCGCCTTCGTGGCCACCGTGCTGGTGACCGAAAACCTCACCGACCTGCACCGCTCCCTGGTGGAGTCCCCCTACTCCGCCAAGATCCGCCTGGAGCTGCCCACCGCCGCCGAGCTGGAGGGCTATCTGGCCGCCCTCACCGCCGAGGTGGGCGACTGGACCGCGGTGAGCGACATCCCGCGGGAGGCGCTGGCCCACCGCCTGGTGGGGCTCTCCCGGGTCAACGTGCGGACCCTCCTGCGGCGCGCGCTGGCCGGCGGAGAGCGCCTCACCCACACCTTCGTCACCCGCCTGAAGAAGGAACTCATCGAGAAGGAGGCCGCCGGGCGGCTGGAGTTCATCGAGTCCCGCCGCAGTCTGGACGACGTGGCCGGGCACGCCGAGGCGAAGGCCTGGCTGCGCCAGGATGCGGCGCTGCTGCGGGCCGGGCGCACCCAGGCCATCCCCATGGGGTACCTGCTCACCGGCCGCATTGGCACCGGCAAGACCTACCTGGTGGAGTGCTGGGCCGGGGAGGTGGGGGTGCCCTGCGTGGCCCTCAAGAACTTCCGCGAGAAGTGGGTGGGAGCCACCGAGGGGAACCTGGAGAAGATCTTCGCCATCCTCCACGCCCTCGGGCAGGTGGTGGTGTTCGTCGACGAGGCCGACCAGATGACCGGCAGGCGCGGCGCCTCCGACACCGACGCCGGCCTGTCGGGGCGGGTCTACGCCATGCTCGCCAAGGAGATGTCGAACACCTCCAACCGCGGCAAGATCGTCTGGGTGTTCGCCACCTCCCGCCCCGACCTCCTGGAGGTGGACCTCAAACGCCAGGGGCGCCTGGATGTGCACATCCCCCTCTTCCCCCCCCAGGACGCCGCCGGGCGGGCGCAGCTGTTCGCCGCCATGGCCCGCAAGTTGCAGCTGCCCATCAGCCCCGACCGGCTGCCCCGCCTGCCCGACAACGACCAGCTGGGGGGCAACGAGATGGAGGGGATTCTGGTGCGGGCGCTGCGCCTTTTCGAGACCCGG
This sequence comes from Acidobacteriota bacterium, assembly GCA_039961755.1. GTDB lineage: Bacteria > Acidobacteriota > Thermoanaerobaculia > Thermoanaerobaculales > Thermoanaerobaculaceae > CALEVZ01. The sequence goes on from JABRVY010000051.1 coordinate 9,230, forward strand.
CAGGCGGCGGCTCAGGAGGCCGGCTCGCGGCCGCCCAGCCTGCGCGCCTGCATCGAGGAGGCGATCGCCGATTTTCGCCCCTCGGCCCACGGGGAGCGGCTGGAGCTGATGGACCTGCTGGCGGTGAAGGAGTGCACCGACGCCCGCTTCTTGCCCGAGCGCTTCCGCGCCCTCTCCATCGGCGAGGTCAATGCCCGCATCGCCCGGCTCAAGGCGGCGCTGGGCGAGGTGTGACGGGGGTTCCGCGTGGACTGGGTGCTGGACGGTCAGCTGTGGGCCAGCCTGGTCACCTTGACTTTGCTCGAGATTGTCCTCGGCATCGACAACCTGGTTTTCATCTCCATTCTTTCCAATCACCTGCCCCCCGGGCAGCAGCGCCCGGCGCGGCGCATGGGGCTGGGGCTGGCGGTGGGATCGCGCCTCGGACTGCTGTTCACCATCTCCTGGCTGGCCTCGGTGACGACGCCGCTGTTCACGCTGGCCGGACACGGCGTGTCGGTGCGCGATCTGGTGCTGTTCGGCGGTGGGCTGTTCCTGCTCGCCAAGGGCACCGCCGAGATCCACCACACCGTCGAGGGGGTGGAGCGACGTCGCCGCGTCAAGGCGGCCAGTTTCGCCGGCGTGCTGGTGCAGATCGTGCTCCTGGATGTGGTGTTTTCCCTGGATAGCGTGATCACCGCGGTGGGGATGGCGCGTCAGGTTGCCGTGATGGCGGCGGCGATCGTCATGGCGGTGGCGATCATGCTGCTGGCCGCTGACCCTCTGGCCCGCTTCATCGACGCTCACGTATCGGTGAAAATCCTGGCGTTGTCGTTCCTGATCCTGGTCGGGGTGGCCCTGGTGGCGGACGGGCTTGGGTTTCATATCCCGAAGGGTTATTTGTACTTCGCCATCGCCTTCTCGATTGGCGTGGAGTTCCTCAATCTCGCGGCGGCGCGTCGCCGCGGCCAGGCCGCCCGCTGACGAGGCCGAGCTCCGGGCCGCGCGACATCACCCATGTGGGTGATGTCAAGTTGATTGTCGGCCCCTATATTGGTTGTATGGCTATCCAGGGAGAGGTCCGTGGTACAGATCAGCCACCCAGGCTTCAGACCTCCCTCGACCGCTGGAGAGTCCCTGCACCTCTGCCTCCGGCGTCTGATGCTTCTTGGCCGTGGCCTTCTCCGTTGATTCACCGTGGCCCTCGGGAACCGGTGCGGGGGGGGGGGAGGAGTACGCTCAGTACTCCGCGCGTACCGCCTCGTAGGCGAAACGCTGAAGCGCTCGATTCGCCGCTGCGGGTTCTGGATCCGTGCCCCGCCCCACGAACGCTACAAGAGAAGCTTCTGGGGACGGATCAGCACGAACCTGAAAGGGGGGATGAGTGATGAAAAAGGTCATGTTGATCGCAGGAATGGTCCTGGCCATTCTGCTTTTTGGCACGGCAGGAGTGGCCGATTGCCCGGGCCAGGGCATATGCTGGACCTGTTTCCACAACTGGTGCTGGGGAGGGGGTAACTACTGCTTCTGTGAGTCGAGTCAGGCGCCCCCGCGGTACTGCGTCGCCGGGGGGGGCACCTGTTACGCGCGGATTTCTCTGTGAGCTCCATGATTGGCGCTGGTCGGCACATGCCGGCCAGCGCCGAATCCTGCGGAGGTGTCCATGGCATGGCGAAAAATCGCGGCGGCGTCGCTGGTCCTCAACCTGGCGACCGGCGCCCTGGGCTTTGCCGGGGCGCCGGCCAAGCTGGAAGTGGCAGCGCAGATTCACTTTCAAGGTGAGCCGGTGCCCCCGATCTGGAGGGTCCGCGCGGAGCGGGTGGGTGAGGCGGCGCAGGCCGAGGAGCCGGTGACAGAAACGATGAAGGCGGGACAGGAGCGGCTCGTGCTGGCGCTTCCCGTGGGTACCACATGGCGGGTGAGCGGCGAGGCGTCAGGGTGGTGGGCTGCGCCAGCCACGATCACGGTGCGCGAAGGCGTGATGCCCCTTCGCATCGTCTTTCGGCGCACCGGCCGGCTTGTGGGTCAGATCCGCCTGGCGCCGGGGGTGGCGGAAGCGGTCGGGCTGGAAGCGCGCTTCGCCCCCTCGCCGAGCACCACCGAGGTGGAGGGCACGGTGACCTGCGCTGTCGGCAACGGACGCTTCTCCTGCTCCCTCCCCGCGGGAACGATGGATGTCCGGCTGCGCCTGCCCGGGTGTGTATCCCACTACCTCTGGGCGGTGGAGGTGAAGGCGGGGAGTGAGGTGAACGTGGGCGGCCTGACCTTCGAGCCGGGCGCCTCGCTGGTGGGGTGGGTGGAGGCGGGGCGTGGCCACCGCCTTTCCCCGTCCACCCGGGTGGAGATCGTCCCCCATGGCGACCCCGAGGTCGCCGGCGGTTCGCCGTCGGGCCGCTGGAGCGCCCTGCGCAGCACGGTCCCCGTGAGCGAGCGAGGGTTCTTCCACTTCCAGGGGGTAGCGCCGGGCACCTATCGGCTGGTCGCCACCCAACCCGACGGTCCGCCTTCACGCCCGGTGGTGGTCACCGCGGTGACCGCCAGCGAGGTGACTCTGGAGCGGCCGCTGTTGCTGGACCGCTGGGCCAGCCTCGAACTGCAGGTGTCGCCGCCGCTGTCCCCGGAAGGGGAGCCGTGGCGGCTGGAACTGCGGGATGTGGACGTGGGGCGCGGAGTGTTCGAAATCGTGGCGCGCACCATCGCTGACGAGGGTGGTCGAGCCAGGCTGGAGCGCCTCACGCCGGGGGAGTTCACCTTGAAGATCAGCGGCAGGAGCGGCGAGGCGGTGCACTCGGCACCTCTGGTGGTGGAGCCCGGGGATGGCTTCGCCGAGGTGCGGCTCAACCTGTTCGAGGTGACCGGAGCCGTGAGGCTGGGCAAGAAGCCGCTGGCGGCCACCGTGTGGTTCGGCGGCCAGCAGGGCAGCGTGCGGGTGAAGGCGGTGGCCGACGAGGGGGGACAGTTCAAGGCCATCCTGCCGCGGGGCGGGGAGTGGATCGTCGAGGTGATCGGTGAGGGAGTCGGAGTGCGCCGCCGCTTCCAGGCGGTGGACGTGGGCAGCTCGGCGGGCAAGCGGCGCTCGCTGGAGCTGGTCATTCCCGCCACCTTGCTCCGGGGTGAGGTGGTGCAGGAGGGTGGTGCCCGGGCGACGGGGGCGCTGGTGACCGTCACCGGTCAGGGCGGTTTCGAGCACACGGTGCAGCTGCGAGCCGAGGGGGGCGAGTTCGAGGTGTGGGGCCTGGATCCCGGCGCGGTGATGGTCCGCGCCCAGGAGCGCGAGGCGGACTCCGACTGGGTGTCGGGAGTCCTGCGCGACGATGGCTCACCCATGGAGGTGCGGCTGGTGCTGCGGCGCAAGACCACGCTGGCCGGGCGAGTGGTCACCGTCGGCCGCCCGGTGCCGGGCGCCGCTCTGGCTGCCTGGTCGGCCTCGGCGCCGGCGGCGGTGCCCGATGCCATGGCCCGCACCGGCCCCGAGGGCACCTTCGAGTTGCGGGTGCCCGCCTCCGCTCGCCAGGTGATGGTCACCGTGGAGGCGGCCGGGTTCGCGCGTCGCATGCTTCGCCTGCCCGCTGCACCCGCGGGGGACCTGGTGGAAATCCCCCTGGCGCCGGGGGGAGGCACTCTGGTGGTGGAGTTTGCCCGGCCGCCGGAGCTCAAGGACCCGATCTTCTCGGGGGTGCTGGTGGTCCACAACGGGGTGGTGGAGGACTACTACGGCCTGGAGTCGTGGGCGCGGCGGCACGGCGCCGCCGTTGACGGCACCGCCCGGGTGGCCGTTCCGGCTCTCGAGGATGGTACCTATACTCTCTGTCGCGGGGGAGTTGGCGAATTTGCCGCGTTGGCGGCGGGGGCGGTGCTGCCCGACCGTTGTCGCTCGGTCTTTCTACCCCCCGGGGGCGAGGTGGTCGTGTCACTCCCGTAGGAAGCCGCCCGATCGGGAGGAGGAACGACGCGGTCAGATCAGGGCGTTTTCCCCCCACCCGAGACGCACCAGTTCGATGCGCTCCAGGGAGGAGGTCCCCAGGCCGTAGGTGGCGTCGGCGAAGCGGATGTGGTGGGGGGGCGGGGCGATGGGCCGCTCCTCGCCGAAGTACTGCCGTCGCCGGGCCTGGATGATGGCGGCGCCCACCGCATCGGCGGCCACCGGATCGCGGCTGACCAGCAGGCCTCCGTAGCTCCAGACGTAGGTGCGGGAGAAGTGGTGCGGCCCGGTGGAGTGGAACTGGGGCGTGAGCATCACCAGAATGTTGAGGCGGGTCTTGCCCTTGACGTGGGGGAGGTGCCAGATGGCGCCGAGCGGCTCGCAGGCGTTGGCGTGGTAGGACCAGGGGTCGGGGACGAACATGACGTAGTTCTTGATCAGGGTGCCGAGGCCCGACCAGTGGTGGGTGCGCAGGGGCCGCACGTTGATGAGGGCGGTGGCGGCAGAAAACACCGGGTTCTTGAGCACCGCCCGGTCGGCCACGGCGATGCGCTCGGCCTTCACGCCGGCGTCCTCGAGGCGAGCCCGGATGGCCGTCTCGAGCCCCGCCGGCGTGGGCAAGTGCCTCCACTCGTTACTCTTCACCCCGACGGTGTCGGTCGGCAGGATGATCCGCTTCCAGGCGGCCAGGGGGTCCTGCTCATCGAGCAGGCGGGCCACGGCGGCGTCCAGCATCTCGGCGACCACCCTGGCGTTGATCGTGCCGTCGCCGTCCACGGCCTTCGGGTCGCGGATCAGCACCACGCGGCTCTTCGCCTCTCCTGCGACGCTGGAGGCCAGGCCAGCCAGGGTGCTTCCGGCCACCAGCAGGCCCCCCTGCTGGAGCACGGTGCGGCGGGTGATGGGGGTGGCGATCATGGCTTCTCCTCCTCTGCCTGGGGCGGGGCCAGGGCGGCGGCCAGCAGCTGCTGCACCCGGGCCTCGCTCTGCGCCTCCCCCACC
>JABRVY010000052.1:0-14107 GCA_039961755.1 Acidobacteriota bacterium
CCGCGGCCCGCAGCGCCTCCTCCCCCCCCGCCGCCAGGATCACCGGGAACGCCACGTACGCCAGGTTCCCCCGCTGGGCTGCCTGGGCCAGCACCCCACGCTGGGGCGGCGGCAGTCGCCACGCTCGCCCCAGTGCCAGGGCGACCGCCGCCGTGACCAGCACCAGCGCCGTGGTCACCGCCACCACTGGCAGGGAGAAGCTCTCGGCCAGAGAGGCCGTTCCCACCTTGAGAAGGAGCAGCGCCGGCAACCCCACGTGGGCCACCAGTCGGTTCAGGGAGGCGGCCCCCGCCTCGTCCACCAGCCCCGCCTGCCGGGCCACCACCCCGGCGGCGAGAACCACGAACACCGGCGCCAGTCCCGCGAACACCTCCATGGCCGCGGCAGTGTACGACGCGCGGCCCGGCGGGGCTGCGGTATGCTGTTCGCGCCGCGGAGGGGTGGCCGAGCGGCCGAAGGCACCAGTCTTGAAAACTGGCGATGCGCACGCATCCGCGGGTTCGAATCCCGCTCCCTCCGCCAGACGGACGACGTCGCACCCACCCCATTGAGCCGACCTGGCCCCCATACCGACACGGTCACGGTCACGGTCACCAACACGGACACCGACACGGGCACCGTCACTATCACGGACACCGGCACGGTCACGGACACGGCCACGGACACCGACACGGGCACAGTCACCGCCACGGCCACGGACACCGACACGGACACGGGCACGGGCGGCGGCGGCGCGGGCACCGGGCCTGGGCGCTGGCGATGCCGCGGGGTGCGGCCCGGTTTCCTCCCGTTCGTTCACCCGCAAAGGCGATAGCCGCCGGGTCGGCCGGCGTCAAGGGCAAGCCGCCCTGCGGGCGGTCGCCTTCGGCGCCCCTTGACGCCTTCCTCCCCGGCGGCTGGTGGGCCTTCATGAACGAACGGGAGGAACCCATGCCAGCTACACCCCCTCGCCCTCTCCCACCGGCCCAGGCCCGGGCCCTCGAGGCCGCCGCCGGAGCCCTCGCCCTCGCCGCGGCCGTGAAGCCCCCCTTCAAGCCCATCGCCGAGCAGGTGATCCGCGCTGCGGCGTCGGTGCCCGCCAACGTCGCCGAGGGCCAGGGCCGCGCGGGTCAGGACCGCCTGTACCTCTGGCGCGTGGCCTACGGCTCCGCCCGGGAGCTCGCGGCGCACCTCACCCTCCTGGCTGACGCCGGGGCCATCGACCGCCCCGCCACCGCCCGGGTGCTGGCGCAGCTCGACGAGGTGCGGGCCATGCTGTGGCGGATGACCCACCCCCGCTGACACGGGGACCGACACCGTCACGGTCACGGACACGGGCGCGGTCACGGTCACGGGCACAGGCACGGACACGGCCACGGGCACAAGCACTGCAAAGCCAATCTCGAAATCGCTAAGAATAGCGGTACCTGGTACCGCGCTTTGGGCGCACGGGCCCTCGATGCGGGCCGGAGGCCCGCTCGCCCAGGGGCACGGACACGGACACGGTCACCGACACCGTCACCGTCGCGGGTGGATCAGCCTCCAGGTCAGCGCCCGGACACGGTCGAAGAGGTCGAGAGCGCGCTGCGCTGCGGCGCCGTCCACCGCGCCGGTGCCCCGCAGCAGCCGCAGGTGGCTGTCCGCCTCCAGCGCTGACGCGTAGGCGACGCGCCAGTGGTGCTGCCGGTCGCGCCCGGCTCGTCCGGCACCTTCGGCTAGGTTCGCCGGCACCGAGGCGGCGGAGCGGATGAGCTGATCACCCAGCGACTTGAGCGGGGCCGGCAGCTTCAGCGCCAGGGCGACGGCGGTGCCGGCGGCCTCGAGGGCCAGTTCGTGGGCGGTGAGCGAGTGTTTCGGGGTCGACGGGGGCGGCGTGGTCCGAGTGGTGTTCATGCGACCCCCCAGAGCGCCCGGGGCGGGGGCTGTCACAGGGTCGCCGCAGGCGACCGGCCGGAGGCCGGCACCAGCCCTGGACAGCGCTCGCCCCGGGCGCTAACTCCCGGCAAGAACACCGCGAGGCCACGCCGCCCGGGAGACCCCGACACGGCCACGGCCACGGCCACGGCCACGGTCACAGACACGGTCACAGACACGGTCACGGCCACGGTCGCCGACACGGGTACCGTTCTGGCCGTGGCAAGCCCGCACCGACCGTGAGAGCGGGCCAGAGGCCCGCGCACCCAGGGACACGGACACGGGCACGGCTCGGCTGGTCGGCCCGCCCCCGAATCGGATTCTGCGAGAATTGCGAAAAAGGCTATACCAGGTACCAACCGGGCGCCACGGGCACGGGCACGGCTCCCAGTGAACAGGGGTGGCGCCCCGCGCTGCCGGGGTCACGTATCATTGAAGCGGCAGGAGGTGCGCCATCGACGAGAAGGTGCGCACGGGGTCGTTTCCAGTCGTGGGCCGCACGCCGCCGACGCGGCCGGCGGCCGGGGAGGCCGGGGAGGAGCGCACGTCGGCTCCGCTCGCCAGCTCGCCGGCGGGGAAGGACGCGGCGGAGGTGGTGCGGGCGCTGGTCAAGGCCGGCCGCTCGGTGATCCTGTACGACGCCTCCAACGAGGCGGTGCGCGACTTCCTGGTGGAGGTGCGCCAGCGTATGGAGGCCTTCCTGGCCACCCATCAGGAACTGGCTCTTCAGGTTCATCCCTACGAGCTGCTCCACGCCGGCGAGGTGGTGTACGTGGAGCGGGACCGGGAGCGCTCGCTGGCGCTGCGCCTCTACCGCGACGGGGTGCGCCGCCTCACCTTCGTCTCCGGCCTGACCTGGGAGGAGCTGTCCCGCTTCATTTCCGTCCTGGGCGTGATGTTCAAGGGCATCCGGCACCAGGAGGAGGACTTCGTCACCCTTCTCTGGAAGGCGGATCTGGCCCACGTCAAGGTGGAGGCGGTGGCCGGTTTCCGCCCCGAGGACGACGAGGTGGTGCACCGCCCTGGCGAGCCGGGGCGGGGGCTCAAACCCGCCAACGAGACCCAGGCGCTGATCTTCGATGCGCCCTACGAGTTCGATCACCCGGCCCCGGACTTTCGCGAACGCGGCCAGGTGGCCTGGCGACCGCTCTCCGCCGAGGCCCGCCACCGCCTCGCCCGGGAGGAGAGCGAGGAGGACACCCCCGCCCAGTGCCTCACGCTGGTACGGGAGCTGATCGCCGCCATGAAGGACATGGAGGATCGCCTGGAGGTGGCGGATGTCCTGCCGCTGGTGCGGGAGATCCGCGACTTCCTGGTTGCCTCCAATCGTCTGGACGTGCTGCTGGACATGGGGTGGATATTGCGGGCGCGGCTGGAGGGCGAGGCGCGGCGCGACCTGCTGCTGGCCTGCCTGGACGAGCGCGCCCTGGCTCACCTGCTGACCAGGGCCGAGGACCAGGCCGCAGTGCGCAAGGCGGCGGCCTGCCTGGTGCCAGAGCACCTCGATTCGGTCCTGCGGCTGGCGGCCGCTGGCGGTGAGGGAGCGTCAGCGCTGCCGGGGGCGGCCCTGGCCACCCTGTTGGAGAGCCTGGGCAGGGGGCAAGAGGTGGTGCTGCGCGCTCACCTCTCGGGTGCCCAGGGGCCCCTTGCCGGGGTCGTGCTGGCCGCCCTGGCGCGGCTGTCCCCCGACGAGGCGGCGGCCGCCGCCGGCGAGGTGCTGGCGTCGGGTTCGGAGGAAGCCCAGAGCCAGGCAGTGGCGGTGCTCAGGGGCCTGCCCTACGGGCCGCGGGTGGGTCGGGCGCTGGCCCAGGCGCTCTCCTCTGGGAGCGAAGAGGTGCGACTGGGGGCGCTGCAGGTGCTGGCCAAGAACCGCGAGCGGCGGGTGCTCGCCAACCTGCTGGAGAGGCTGCAATCCTCGGCGGCCGCCGAGCTCTCAGCCCGAGAGGCCAGCGCCCTGGGGATCACCCTGGCCATGGTGGATCCCCAGAAGGCGCTGGAGTCGTTCACCGCCTGGCTCAAGCCCTCTGGCCTGCTGCAGCGGGTGGCCAGCCGCCCCCTGCCGGTGCAGATCGCCGCGGTGTCCGGCCTGGGTCGTCTGCCTGGAGCCGCCGCCGAAGAGCTGCTCGCCTGGGCCGCCCAGCACGCCGCCCCCGAGGCCCGGGAGCGGGCGCAGGCGCTGCTGCAACGCCGGCGGGAGGCGGCCGGCGGGGGAGGCGGTGGTGGTTGATCTGGCCATCAGCACGGCGCAGGAGGCGCTGGGCTCGGCGGTCGTCCGCGCCCAGGCGGAGGAGGACCGCGAACTCACCAAGCGGGTGCGGGAGTTGGGGGCCGGGCTGGTCATTTCCCTCAACGGGTTGTTTCGCATGGCCCGCACCCACGCCCTCACCAACACCGCCTTCGATACCCCCGTGCACGACATGCGGGTGAGGCTGCAGGCGCTGCTGGAGCTGCTGGGGCCGGTGCACGTGATGTGCGTCGAGGACCACATCTACGTCAACGACGTGCGGATCCGCTTCGAGGGGGTGGTGGAGCAGGGCATCGCCCTGGCGGCGGAGTTGCAGCGCCACCGGGTGGGGGGCATCACCTTCAACGACACCCTGGAGGACCAGGACGTTCGCGAGATGGTGCGGCTGTTCGCCGCCCCCGCCGCCGAGCACAACCCCCGCCACACCCTGGCCGACGGTCTGGCCGCCGTGGGTCTGCGTTCGGTGGAGCTGCACCCCATCCAGCAGTTCAAGCTGGCCGGCGACGACACCGCCGAGACGGTCAAGGAGTTTCGGGAAACCTACGTATCCAGTGCCCGCCACCTGGCGGAGGCGTTTGCCAGCGTGGGCCAGGGGCGGCTGCCCAACCCCCTGCTGGCGCGCCGTGCCGTCACCCAGTTCATCGACGCCGCCGCCAGCGAAGACATCCTGCCCCTGGCGCTGGCGGCGGAGGAGGACATTCCGCCCTTCGCCCAGCACACCCTGGCGGTGACGGTGCTGAGCCTGCTGATCGGTCGGGAGACCGGCCTGGGTAAGGCGTCGCTGGCCGACCTGGGGGTGGCGGCGATGCTGCACGACGTGGGGTTCTGCATGACCGAGCGGGGCGCCACCGTACCCTTCGCGCGGCACACCCGCGCCAGCCTCAAGGTGCTGCTGCGCCAGCGCGGCTTCTATCAGGCCAAGGTGCGCCGCCTGCTTGCCATCCTGCAGCACCATCGACCCTGCAACGACCCCCTGGGTGTGCCCACGCTCTACGCCCGCATCATTCACCTGGCCGACGACTACGACACCCTGACCCGCGCCCGGCGCCACCGGCCACCGGCCTGCGCTCCCCCCGACGCGGTGGCGTGCATGGCCGCCCAGGGGTTCAAGGCCTACGACGCCGATCTGCTGCAGGCCATGATCAACGTGCTGGGGCCCTACCCGCCCGGCACGGTGATGCGCCTCAAGGACGGGCGGCTGGTGGCCTCCATCTCCACCGTGCGCTCTCCCGAGAGATTCCGCACTCCCCTCTGCCGCCTGCTGCGGCGGGCGGACGGCGCCCGGCCGCACGACGAGGAGGTGGTGGACCTGGCGCGGGAGGGAGAGGTGGCGGCGATCGTGCGCGGGGCGATGCAGTGAGGCGGCGTCGAGGGACAACCTGGAGGCCCTGGCTCCCCATCCTCTCGCTTTGTCTTGGCAGTGCCGCCGCCCTTGCCGGGCCACCTCCCTTGCTGCGCCCCGGCGCCAACCCCGACCCCCTGCGCCTGGCCTCCCTGCCCTTCGACCCGGGCGACGCCATGGACGTGGGCGATGGCCAGTGGCGCATCACCGCCTCGTTGAACTATGTGAACCTCTGGCACCACACCTGGCACACGGTGGCGTACCACCGGGAGCTGGGGCGCGTGGGGCTCGCCCTCTCCAGCCAGGAGCTGGCCAGCCTGGCTGCCCGCTACCCCGACGAGCACTATCAGTTCCTGGACGTGGAGGGGTGGTGGACCAGCTTGTGGGTACAGCGGGGGCTGGGGCGCGGGGTGACCGCCACCCTGCGCGTCCCCTACGTGGAGATCGGGCGGCCGCACTGGGACGGGGTGGCCGAAGTGTGGCACGAGAAACTCGGTTTGCCTGATTTCGACCGCCACGAGTTTCCGCGGGGGCAGACCCTGGTCTACATCAAGGGGCCGGCGGGGATCGTCGAGCGCCGCGACCTGGCCCGCTCCGGGCTGGGGGACGTCGGCCTCTCGGTGGCCATCCCCGCCGGCCGGTGGCTGGGCGCCCAACACCGCGCCGTCCTGGCCGTCGAGGCGCCCACGGGGCGACGGGACACCCTGCACGGATCGGGGGGGTGGGACGCCGGCGTTCGCCTGCTCTCCCGGTGGGAGGGCCAGCGCCTGGCGGCGTTGACCGGGCTCGGATACACCTGGCCCTCGCCCAGTGGCTCCCTGCTCGGCCTGGAGCGCTCCGAGGTGTGGCACACCATGGCGGGGATCGACTGGCGCCTGTGGCGCGGCTTGCTGGTGACGGTACGCCTGCAGGTGGAGCGGGCGCTGCTCGCCGAGGCCGCCGGCGACCGCCTGTCCAAGGTCACCCTGTCCAAGAGGTTCGGGGTGGCCGCGCCGATGACCTCGGGAATGTGGCTGGCCTTCGACCTGGGGCAGGACAGCCTGCGCAACGGCATAGCCCCCGACTACTCCTTCCACCTCACGGTGGGCACGGGCCCGCGCTGATCCACCGGGGGGACGAACGAGGGGGCGCGCCGGCCCCGGCCCGCGCGGCGAGCGACCGTGCCCGTGCCCCTGGGTGCGCGGGCCTCCGGCCCGCTCTCACGGTCGGTGCGGGCTTGCCACGGCCAGAACGGTGTCTTTGTCCGTGTCCGTGTCCGTGCCCGCGACCGTGTCGGTGCCCGTGACCGTGGCCGTGTCGGTGCCCGTGTCCGTGTCCGTGACCCTGGGTGCGCGGGCCTCCGGCCCGCACCGAGGGAGCGTGGGCCCAACGCTCGGTACCAGGTACCGCTATTCGTAGCGATTTCGAGATAGGCATGGCGGTGCCCGTGACCGTGCCAGTATCCGTGGCCGTGCCAGTGACCGTGTCGGTGGCCGCGGCCGCGTCCGTGACCGTGGCCGTCGCTGTGCCTGTGACCGTGGCCGTGTCGGCGTCGGTGTCCGTGACCGTGTCGGTGACCGTGTCCGTGACCGTGTCGGTGACCGTGACCGTGGCCGTGTCGGTGTCTCCCGGGCGGCGTGGCCTCGTGGTGTTCTCACTGTGGGGTAGCGCCCGGGGCGGGCGCTGTCAAGGGCGAGCCGCCCTGCGGGCGGTCGCCTTCGGCGCCCCTTCTGACAGCGCCCGCTCCCGGGCGCTCTTGGGGCTCGCATGAACACCACTCGGACCACGCCGCCCCCGTCGACCCCGAAGCACTCCCTCACCGCCCACCAGCTGGCCCTCGAGGCGCCGGCACCGCCGTCGCCCTGGCGCTCGGGCTACCAGCCCCGCTCAGGACCCTGGGGGACCAGCTCGTCCGCTCCGCCTCCTCGGTGCCCGCCAACCTCGCCGAAGGAGCCGGACGCGCAGGGCGGGACCGCCTCCACCACTGGCGCATCGCCTACGCGTCGGCCCTGGAGGCGGAAAGCCACCTGCGGCTGCTGCTGGGCGCCGGCGCCGTCGACTCCGGTCAGGCGCAGCAGACGCTGGCCCTCTTCGACCGCGTGCGGGCGCTCACCTGGAGGCTGATCCACCCGCGCCGGTGACGGTGACCGTCCCCTGGGTGCGCGGGCCTCTGGCCCGCTCTCACGGTCGGTGCGATTTGCCTCGGCCGGCCCGGCGTCCGTGCCCGTGTCCCTGTCCGTATCGGTGTCCTTGTCGGTGTCCGTGTCAGTGACCGTGTCGGTGTCCGTGCCGGTGTCCGTGCCCGTGTCCGTGTCTGTGTCGGTGTCCGTGACCCGCTGGGAGCCACAAGAAACCAGCGGGCCCCCGGCGGTGCGGGGGCCCGCGTACAACGTGAGAAGAGTGTTCAGGCGGCGGGCCTGGCGAAGAGGGCCTCGTCCACCGGCGGGTTGACCTGCCACGACTCCAGGGTGGAGGTCATGACCTCCTGGCCGTCCACCAGCATCACCTGGCGGAAGGGCACCTGGCGGCCGTCCAGCTCCCGGTAGTCGGACATGCGCAGCTCCACCTGCCCCGGCGCCCCGGTCAGGGGGTTGGTGCCCTGGTAGCTCTGGCGCAGCACCGTCCCGTTGGCGGCAACGCACAGCTGGGAGGCGGCTCCCTTGTAGGTCACCTGCAGGATGGTGCAGGGTTGCCCGTCGACCCGGTCCTCGCCGCCGGCGACGGCCTCCATCTCGGGGTCGGCGTGGGACCAGACGAGCACCCGCAGGTCGCGTTTGAGCTCGCTCTGCTGCTGCTCCACCATGGACGCCGGCAGCGGCCGGACCTGGCCCCCCATGGCCATGAAGCCGCTGCTGCCGTCGATGACCACGACCTGCTCCCCCATGGGGGTGGAGACCACCTGCCGCACCCGGTTGGGGAAGACGATCAGGCCGCTGCGCTTCATGCTCATGGACTGGCCGCCCATGGAGACGGTCATGGTGGCGGAGGAGGAGATGGCTCGCACCTTGGCGGCATCGGCGCCGCCGAGGGCGCGGGCCGCCCTGGCCAGGAGCGCCCGCCCGGCGTCGGCCGCCCGTTCGGTCTTTTCCACCTTGGCGGTGGTGTCCGGGGGCGGTGGGATGGTGATGTCCACGGTGGTCACCGGGCCGAAGGTGGACAGGGGACGGTCGAACTTGCTGGCGTCCCCCACCACCAGCAGGGACAGCTGGTCCGGCCTGACGTACGCCTTGGCCACCCGGGCCACGTCGGCGGCGGTGACCTTCTCGATGTTGGCGCGGTAGGTCTCCAGGAAGTTGGCGGGCAGACCGTAGTAGGCGTACAGCATCTGCTGGCGCAGGATCTTGGCGGACGAATCGTAGTTGAAGACGAAGGAGTTGAGGATGGACTCCTTGGCCCGCGCCAGCTCCTCGGGGGTGGGCGGGTTGGCGATGATGCCTCGGAGCTCCTCCTGCAGGGCTTCCACCGCCTCGCCCATCTTTTCGAGCTTGGTCTGCATGCCGGCGCGCAGGATGCCGGGCGTGGTGTAGCCGGCCCCCACGGCACCGTAGACGTTGTAGGCGAGGCCCTTCTTGGAGCGGATGTTGGAGAACATGCGGCTGGCGAAGGAGCCGCCCAGGACCTCGTTGAGCACCTGCACGGCAAAGAAGTCCGGGTTGGCCATCTCGATGCCCAGGTGCCCCATGGCGATGTTGGCCTGGGTGACGTCCTTCTTTTCGATGTAGAACACCCCCGGCCGGGGCGCCTTGCGGTAGGCGGCGGGGGGCTCGGCAAAGCGCGGACCCCGGGGCCAGTCGCCGAACACCTGCTCCAGCAGGCGCAGCATCGCCCGGGGCTCGAAGTCGCCCACCACGCCCAGGTAAACGTTGTTGGGGTGGTAGTACGTGCGGTGGAAGGCGAGGAGGTCGTCGCGGGTGATGGCGGCGATGGTGGCGTACTCCTCGTTGCGGGCCAGGGGCGAGTCCTCCCCGTACACCAGGCGCTGCAGCTCCCGGGCGGTGATGGCGTTGACGTTGTCGTTGCGGCGGGCGATGGCGGTGCGCGCCTGCACCTTGGCGATCTGCAGCTTCTCGTCGGCGAACGTCGGATTGCGCAGGATGTCGGCGAAGACGCGCAGCACCTCGGGGACATCGCCCTTGAGGCAGTCCATGTTGGCAAAGGCCGAGTCGCCGCCCATGCCGGTCTCGATGCTGGCGGCCCGCACCGCCAGGAAGTCATCGATGGCGTCGCCGCTCATGCGCGCCGTCCCGCCGGTGCGCTGCACCGCGGCCATCAGGCGGGCGAGGCCGGTCTTGTCGGCCGGCTCATAGTTGGAGCCGGTGCGGATGCGGGCCGAGATCTGCACCAGGGGCAGCTCCCGGTCCTGGAGCATGTAGACGGTGAGGCCGTTCTTCAAGGTGACGACCTGGGGTTTGGGAATGTTGAAGGCCGGCAGCGGCGGGTAGGTGATCTCCTGGTAGCTCTTCACCTGGGCCACGGCGGGCGCCGCCAGAGCCAGCGCCATGAGGATGGCAACGAAGCGAGAGGATGTGCGCATGCCCCCCTCCCTCACTTTTCGTCCTTGGTGACGATCATCGCCACCGTCCGGTTGGTGGGCACGAAGGTCGCCTGGGCGACGCGCATGATGTCCTCCTTGGTGACCTTCTCGATGCGCTCCACCTCCCGGAACAGCTCGCGCCAGTCGCCGAACAGGGTCTGGTACTCGGCCAGCTGGGAGGCGATGCCGGTGTTGGAGTCGAGCCCGCGGATCAGCTCCGCCTTGGCGCGGGTCTTGACCATCTTGAGTTCGTCGTCGGTGATCGGCTCGTTCTTGATCTTTTCGATCTCCT
Source organism: Acidobacteriota bacterium (assembly GCA_039961755.1). GTDB lineage: Bacteria > Acidobacteriota > Thermoanaerobaculia > Thermoanaerobaculales > Thermoanaerobaculaceae > CALEVZ01. The sequence continues at coordinate 10,286 of JABRVY010000052.1, forward strand.
CGCGAATGGCGGCCTGGACCTCCTCGTTGCTGTGGCCGGGAGCGGGGATGGCGAAGAACAGCATGAGGTTGGGGTACTTGTCGCCGGGGAAGCCGTTGAAGGCCGCCGCCTGGGCGGCGATCTTCTTGTCCCGCACCAGCGAGCGGTATAACCGGGAGGTCCGGCCGGTGGACAGCACCTCGGCGATGGCCTCGTACACCGCGTTGTCGGGGTGGGTGACGGCGGGACGGTGGTACCCCTCCAGGTAAATGGGCTGGGAGGGGTCAGGCATGCGGATGACCTTCTCGGTCAGGGACGGGGGCTCCACGGTGCGCAGCGGCGGCGGGGTCGGGCCCGCCGGCAGGCGGGAGAAGTACTTCTCCAGGATGGGGATGATCTCCCGGGCGCGGACGTCGCCGACGATGGCAATGACCATGTTGGCGGGAACGTAATGCTGGCGGTAGAACGCCTCGGCGTCCTCGCGGGAGAACGACTCCAGGTCGCTCATGTAGCCGATCACCGGCTGCTTGTACGGGTGGGCGACGAAGGCGGTGGCCACGAACTGCTCGATCAGGCGGCCGATGGGCTGGCTGTCGGTGCGCAGGCGCCGCTCCTCCATCACCACGTCGCGCTCCTTGTAAAACTCCCGCAGCACCGGATCGAGGAAGCGCTCCGACTCCAGGTACGCCCACAGCTCCACCTTGTTGGCCGGCAGCGAGTAGAAGTAGACGGTCTGGTCAGAGCCGGTGCCGGCGTTCAGGCCCACCCCGCCCTCGCGGTCGATGATCTCCCCGAACTCGTTGGGCTTGATGAAGGCGTCCGCCTCTTCCTGCGCCTTCTTGAACTCCTCCTCCAGGCGGGCCAGGGTCTCGGGGTCGCCGCCGCCCAGCCGGGTGCGCTCCCGGTGGAGGGCGTGGTAGGCCTCGTCCACCCTGGCCAGAGCCTTCTTCTCGGCGTCCCAGTCGGTGGTGCCGATGGTGGTCGTCCCCTTGAACGCCATGTGCTCGAACATGTGGGCAAGCCCGGTGATCCCGGGGACCTCCTGGGCTGCCCCGACGTTCACGTGGGTGAAGAACGACACCACCGGCGCGGTGGGCCGCTCGTAAATGAGGAACGTCAGCCCGTTGTCGAGCCGGTGCTGGGTGAGGCGCTTTTCGAAGGACGCCAGATCCTGCGCCTCCAGCGCCGGGGCGGTGAGGGCCACGAGGGCCAGCATCACCAGCCAGGGGTAGTGACTACGAGTTCTCTCTCTCAACGTGACCTCCTTCTCGTGCCGTTGGATCGAACGGACCCGCGCCCTCCGCAGGCTCTTGCGGTCAGGCAGGCGGGGTGTCGTCGCATGCTACGTACGTGCCCACGGTGAGGCAGAGTGTACGCCACCTCGCCCGCGTATACGCAGCCCCTGCGGGCCGGGTTTACGGAGCCGCCAGGTCGCTGGCCAGCTCGGGGAAAGCCGCCAGCACCGGCGCCGCCACCCTCGCCGCCGCCGGGCGCTCCCCCAGGGTCACCAGCACCCGGGCCAGGGCGAAGCGGGCACTGGGCGGATCCACGCCGGCCGGGCGCCACGTCCCCTCCTCGCCGGTGCCCGGCACCCCCTGCCCGGCGGCGCACAGCGCCCGGGCGAGCAGAACTCCTCCTGCCTCGGCCGCCGCCCGGCAGGCGGCGGTGACCGCCTCCTCCCTCTCCCCCCGGGCGGCGTGCTCGAGGGCCAGGGACAACCGCGCCCGCCCGCGCAGCCAGGGCACCTGGCTGGCCAGGGCGGGAGCCAGGAACCGCTCCAGCCGCCCGGCTTCCCCGGGGCCCTGCCACCCCTCCGCCAGGACGACCCGCTCGGCGGCCAGTGCCGCCCCCGGTCGCCAGGCGCGGCCGTCCAGCCAGGCCGCCACCGCCGCCGGCGGGGGAGGTCCCAGGAGCGCACTGAACCGCGCATTCCGAAAGGCGGCCAGCGGGGCGCTCGGCCAGCCCGTTGCCGCCACCACTGCCACCCCGGCGAGGGCAAAGGCCGCCACCCGGCGGCGGGTCACCCCGACGAGCCCCGCCAGGCCGACGAAGGCCAGCACCAGCACCGCCAGCGCCAGCGGCAGGCGCTGGCGGGCGGAGGCGTAAAACCCCACCTGCACCCCCAGGCTCACCATGGCCACCAGGACCGGCCCCAGCCAGGCCCCCCCGGCTCGCGCGGCGCCGGCCAGGCCGGCGACGGCCAGCACCAGCAGCACCCCGAACCCCCAGGGCAGCGTCCGCCGCAGGCGGCGGTCCAGCTCCTCCGCCTCGGGCAGGTCGTGGAACTCGTGGGGAGACAAGGCGTAGCAGGCCTTGATCGAGAACTGGCGCAGCGCCAGCGCGGGGTCGTGCCGCAGGTGTTCCAGCGCCAGCCGGGTCCAGAAGCGGTTGCTCTCCGCGGCGGTGACTTCCCGCCCGACGGCGGCGGCGGCCACCTGTCGGTAGGCCACGTGGGCCCAGTCTCCCCCCTCCCCTCGCAGGGCCTCCAGGCGCTTGACGAGCTCCGGCTGCACCCCCGGGGCGCCGGTGGCCTGGGGGCCGTTCCCCTCGTAGAACACCGGCCCGGGGTTCATGAGCACCCCGCCACCCGGGGCCACCCCGCGGGAGGTCAGCGTCGGCGCCAGCACGGCCGCCGCCCCCAGCAGCGTCGCGGCCGTCCGTGCGACCCGTTCGCCCCCCGGCTGCCCCCACGCCACCCACAGGGCCCAGGCCGGCAGCAGCGCCAGCCAGGAGGGTCGCGCCAGCCCGGCCAGGCCAAGGAAAAGGCCCGAGGCGGCAGCAAGGAGGAGACCTCCCCCACCACCCCTGGCACGGGCCATCGTCCCGGCCAGCAGGGCGCCGGCCAGCAGGGCCAGGAGCACCGCCTCCGGCTCCAGCACCGCGGTGTAGACCAGGAAGGGGCGGTAGGTGGCCGCAGCAAGGCCCGTCGCCACTCCCCATCCCCATCCCGCCGTCAAAGTTACCACGGCGGCCGTCGCCGCCGCGGTGCTGGCGTGGGCCGCCACGTTGATGACCAGCAGCCCGGTCTTGCCCCATCGGGGCACCACCCTCCGCGCCAGCCCCAGGTACAGGGGTGAGTAATCGGCGGCCCGCTCGCCCAGCTGGTCGGCCGGAAGCGTCGCCGCCGAGGTGTACTTGGTGAAGTAGCCGGGGGGCCGCAGGGCCCGGGCTGGTATCAGGCTCATGCCCAGGGCCGCCATCGCCGCCACCCCGGCCACCGCCACCACCCGCCACCCGCCAGTGCGGCCTTTCGGGATCGCGGTGAATGCGGGGGTGTTCACGGCTCCCCATGGTAGCGCCCACCCGCGGCGGTTGTGCCGGCAGCCCCGGTTGCGCCACACTGGCGGCGGCAGGTCGTTGGCAGGGGGTGAGGATGGCCGGATCCGGGCAGGGCAAGGTGGTGCTCATTACCGGCGCCTCGGCGGGCATCGGCGCCGGGCTGGCGCGGGAGTACGCCCGCCGCGGCGCCTCGCTGGTGCTGCTGGCGCGGCGGCTGGAGCGGCTCTACGACCTGGCGCGCGAGGTCGAGGCCCTCGGGGGCCGCGCCCTCCCCCTGCGCGCCGACGTCACCCGCGATGGGGAGCTGGAGGCGGCGGTGGAGACGGGACTGGCCGAGTTCGGGCGGCTGGAGGTGGCCATCGCCAACGCCGGCTTCGGGGTCACCGGCCGGGTGCAGCGGCTGACGCTGGACGATTTTCGCCGCCAGTTCGAGACCAACGTGTTCGGCGTGCTGCGTACGGTGCAGGCGACGCTGCCGGCGCTCGCCGCCAGTCGGGGGATCCTGGCGCTGATGGGCAGCGTCTCCGGCCACCTGGCCAGCCCCGGGGCAGCGCCCTACTGCAT
>JABRVY010000053.1:0-2339 GCA_039961755.1 Acidobacteriota bacterium
GAGCGGCCCTGACCCTCGGCGACGTTGGCGGGGATCGATGCCGCCGCGCGGATCACCTGCTCGGCGATGGGCTTGAAGGGGGGCTTCAAGGCCACGGCGAGGGCGAGGGCCCCGGCGGCTATCCCCAGTTGAGGCGAACGAACGGGAGGAAACCGGGCCGGACCCCGCGGCATCGCCAGCGCCCAGGCACGGTGCCCGGGACGCCGCCGCCGCCGCCGCCGCCGCCGCCGCCGCCCGTGCCCGTGCCCGTGCCCGTGCCCGTGTCCGTGGCCGTGTCTGTGGCCGTGACCGTGACGGTGTCAGTGTCGGTGTCTCCCGGGCGGCGTGGCCTCGTGGTGTTCTCACTGTGGGGTAGCGCCCGGGGCGGTCGCTGTCAAGGGCAGACCGGCCTGCGGCCGGTTGCTGGCGCAACCCTTGACAGCGCCCGCCCCCGGGCGCTGGGGGGAGTGCATGAACACCACTCGAACCACGCCGCCCCCGTCGACCCCGAACCGCTCCCTCACCGCCCACGAGCTGGCCCTCGAGGCCGCCGGCACCGCGGTTGCCCTGGCGCTCAAGCTGCCGGCTCCGCTCAGGACCCTGGCTGACCAGCTCATTCGCTCGGCTTCCTCGGTGCCCGCCAACCTCGCCGAGGGAGCTGGACGGGCAGGGCGGGACCGCCTCCACCACTGGCGCATCGCCTACGCGTCAGCGCTGGAGGCCGACAGCCACCTGCGGCTGTTGCTCCGCGCCGGCGCGGTGGACGGCGCCAAGGCGGCCCAGGCGTTGGAGCTCTTCGACCGCGTGCGGGCGCTGACGTGGAGGCTGATCCACCCGCGACGGTGACCGGGCCCGTGTCTGTGGCCGTGTCCGTACCCCTGGGTGCGCGGGCCTCTGGCCCGCCCTCACGGACGGTGCGGGTTGCCACGCCCGGCCCGGTGTCCGTGCCCGTGCCCGCGTCTGTGAGCGTGACCGTGTCCGTGCCCGTGTCCGTGCCCGTGTCCGTGCCCGTGTCCGTGCCCGTGTCCGTGTCCGTGTCCGTGACAGGAGCAGGGAGGATGCCCCGAGGCGAGGAGCTCGCTTCCATCCGGCGGCCTGCCGGCTGCCGCGCGGCAACGGACGGTCGGCATGCACGAGGGGCAGCGAGGGCTGAAGCGGTGGGCGATCCGGCGGGCAGCGGTCACCCGAACAGCCAGCGGCACAGCAGCACAGCTGCCGCCACCCCGGCCAGGTCGCCGGCCAGGCCGGCGGCCACGGCGTGGCGGGTGCGGCGGATGCCCACCGCCCCGAAGTACACCGCCAACACGTAGAAGGTGGTCTCGGTGGAGCCGTAGAGGGTGCTGGCCAGGCGCCCGATGAACGAGTCCGGACCGTGGGTCTTCATGAGCTCGCTGACGAGCCCGAGGGTGCCGCTGCCGGACAGGGGTCGCAGGAGGGCCGCCGGCAGCACCTCGGCCGGCATCCCCAGGGGCGCGGTGAGGGGGGAGAGCGCGCCGGCGAGCAGCTCCATCGCCCCCGAGGCGCGGAACATGCCCACGGCCACCAGGATGGCGACGAGGTAGGGGATGATCCTGAGGGCCACCCCGAACCCCTCCTTGGCCCCTTCGATGAACACCTCGTACACCTTCACCCGCCGCACTGCCGCCAGCAGGGGGATGGCCAGCAGGAGCAGTGGGATGAGCCAGGTGGAGGCGGCCCGGGCGAACTCGGCCAGGCTCACGAGCCCTCCCCTCGGCGCTCGGGGGGCGGCAGGCGGAAGGGCCGTAGCCGGGCCAGCAGCCTGGCGGCGGTCACGGCGGCCACGGTGGCGCAGCAGGAGGCCAGGAAAGTGGGCAGCACGATCTCGGTGGGGTTGGCCGAGCCCAGGGTCACCCGCACCGCAATGACGGTGGCCGGGACCACGGTGATGCAGGCGGTGTTGAGGGCCAGAAAGGTCACCTGGGCGTCGCTGGCGGTATCCGGGGAGGGGTTGAGCTTCTGCAGCTCCTCCATGGCCTTGAGTCCCAGGGGGGTGGCGGCGTTGCCGAGGCCCAGCCAGGAGGCGGCCAGGTTGAGGAGCATCGCCCCCAGCGCCGGGTGCTCCGGCGGCACCTCCGGGAAGAGGCGCCGGGCCAGCGGGCGAATCGCCCGGGCCAGCAGGGCCACCGCCCCGCCCGCCTCGGCGATGCGCATCACCCCCAGCCAGAGGGCCATCACCCCCACCAGCCCGAGGGCGATCTCCACCGCGGTGCGGGCGCCGTCGAAGGCGGCCCGGGTGACCGCCTCCAGGCGGCCGGTGAGGGCCCCCACCACCACCGAAATCGCCACCAGGGCCAGCCAGATCCAGTTGAGCACAGGGGGACGCTAGCAGAGGTGGGGGG
>JABRVY010000054.1:0-1476 GCA_039961755.1 Acidobacteriota bacterium
GGGGGAGGGGGGCAGCGTGCTGGTCCTGGCCGACGGAGTGCTCATCGGCCGAACGGTGTCGACGGGGCTGCGCAACTGGCAGTTCACCGAGTGCCTGGCGGGGGTGGCTGAAGGGGAGCTGGTGGTCACCCTGCGCGACTCGCCGGCCATCCGGGCGGGGGCACGGGCGGTGGCGAGGCGCGAGCGGTGATCGAGCTCGACGACGTCTGGCGGACCTACCCGGTGGGGGAGGGCGAGGTGCACGCCGTACGCGCCGTCTCGGCCCGCATCGCTGGCGGGGAGCATGCGGCGCTGGTGGGTCCCTCCGGTTCCGGCAAGTCCACCCTGCTGCACATCCTGGGGTGCCTGGACCGGCCCACCCGGGGACAATATCTCTTCAAGGGTCGCGAGGTGGGCCAGCTGGCCGAGGCGGAGCGCACCCGCCTGCGCCGCCACGACATCGGCTTCGTCTTCCAGTTCTTTCACCTGCTGGCGCGCCTTTCGGCGCTGGGCAACGTGGAGCTGCCCATGCTGTTCGCCGGGGTCGGGCGGGAGGAGCGCCGGGAGCGAGCGGCGCAAGCCCTGCGGAGGGTGGGGCTGGAGCGCCGCGCCCACCATCGCCCCGACCAGCTCTCGGGCGGGGAGCGCCAGCGGGTGGCCATCGCCCGCGCGGTGGTCATGAACCCCTCCTTGCTGCTGGCCGATGAGCCCACCGGCAATTTGGACCGCAGCTCCGCCGGCGAGGTCATGGCCCTCCTGGAGGAGATGAACCGGGATGGCCTGACCCTGGTGGTCGTCACCCACGATCCCGCCATCGCTGCCCGCGCCCGCAGGGTTCTGCGCATGGACGACGGCCGCCTGCTGGAGGAGGCGGGGGCCGGCTCCCCACCGGCGCCCGCCGCCGGGGCAAACGGTGCGGGGGACGCGTGAGGTTGGCATGAATCCCCTTGAGATGGTCGCCTTTGCCGCCGCCGCGCTGCGCGGCCACCGCCTGCGCGCCGCCCTCTCGGTGGCGGGGGTGGCCATCGGCATCGCCGCCGTGGTTACCCTCACCGCCCTGGGCGAGGGGGCGCGCACCTACGTGGTGGGGGAGTTCGCCGCGCTGGGCTCGAACCTGGTGATCGTGCTGCCCGGGAAGGTGGAGACCACCGGACACGCCCCCTTCGGCGGCGCCGAGAGGGACCTCACCCTGGACGACTACCGGGCCGTGGCCCAGCGGGTGCCGCTGGTGCGGCGGGCGGCGCCGCTGGTGGCCGGCAGCGAGACAGTACGCTGGGGGGAGCGGGGCCGGGCGGTGCCGGTGCTGGGGACCACCGCCGAGTTCGCGGAGGTACGGCGGCTGCGCCTGGCGGCGGGGCGGTTCCTCTCACCCGGCGATCCCGACCAGGGGGGCAACGAAATCGTCCTGGGGGTCAAGCTGGCGCGCGAGCTGTTCGGCTCCGCCAACCCCCTGGGGGAGGTGGTGCGGGTGGGCGCCTGGCGGTTTCGGGTGGTGGG
>JABRVY010000055.1:0-2084 GCA_039961755.1 Acidobacteriota bacterium
GGTGATGGGGGTGTGGTGGGGCGCTGGGTGGCGGTGGAGGTTGCCGACTGGGCCCGTCGCCGGCTGCAGCGCCGGATCGCCGGCCTGCAGGTGGTGGCGCGGCTGGAGGACGCACCCCGCCCCCTGGGCCCGGTGGTGATCTTCGCCTCGGAGCTGTACGACGCGCTGCCGGCTCATCGGGTGGTGGCCGAGGTCCGTGATGGCGTGATGTGGTTGAAGGAGCTCTTCGTGGTGGTGGACGAGACCTCCGGAGGCTTGTGCTTTCGCGTGGGGGAACCGTCACAGGAAACGCTGGGCGGCTACCTGGCGGCCCACCATGTGGCCCTGGAGGACGGCCAGGTGGCGGAGCTGCGACCGCAGGTCAGGGCGCTGCACGCCCGACACCTGCGCTGGTGCGGCGAAGACGCCGTGGCCCTCGTCCTCGACTACGGCTATTCGGCCCATCGCCTTTACAACCCCCGTGCCCGGCGGGGTGGTACGCTCGTGGGCTACCGGCACCACCGGCTGGTGGAGGACGTGCTGGCCGACCCGGGAAACACCGACATCACGGCGCACGTCAACTTCGATGACCTGGTGGGGGCGGGGAGCGACGTGGGTTGGGAGAGCGAGGCTCTGGAGCCGCTGGGCAAGTTCCTGGCGCTGCACGGTGCCCTGGACCTGCTCCCTTCGGCCGGTGGCGCAGGGGGGGGCTTGAGCCCCCGGCAGTGGGTCGAACTGGCCGCCGCCAAGCGGCTGCTCTCGCCGGCGGGCATGGGCAGCGACCTCAAAGTGTTGGCGCAAGGGAGAGGGAGGGCGTGGGCGGCCTACCGGCAGCTGGGCACACGCCCCCCCATGGAGGCATAGGAAAGACCATGAGGACCCTGGGACTGGCGCGCGAGGTTCAAAGGGTGGGGGTACTGGTCGTCATGGCGCTGGCGCTGGTCGCGCCGGCCACCGCGCTGTCGCAGAGAGCCAGGGCCTCCTCCCTCCCCGAGGAGTGGCGCCGCTGGCTGCGCGAGGAGGTGTATCCCCTCATCTCCGTCGAGCAGGAGAAGGCGTTCTTGCAACTGGCCACCGACGAGCAGCGGCGCGCCTTCGCCGAGCGGCTGTGGCAGCTGTGGGGAGCGCAGACGGGGTTCGGCGCTGCCTTCCGCAGCCTGTACCAGGAGCGCCTGGAGCAGTGTCGAGCGGAGTTCAACAACACCACCGAGGACCGCTGCCGGACCATGCTCCTCCACGGTCCCCCCGACCAGCGCAAACCCATCGACTGCGAACAGGTCTTCAACCCCCTGGAGTTCTGGTACTACGCCCGCATCGAGGGGCTGGGGCAGGACGTCGTGATCCTTTTCTACCGACCCTACGGCCTGGGGCCGTTTCGCTTCTGGGACCCGGGGGAGACCCGAGCCGTGCTGTACAGCACCCCGGGGCAGATGCTGATGCGCCAGGGCGGTACCTCCTGGTTCGATCGTCCCGATCTGCGCTGCGGCGAGGGGGATGAGCTCGCGCGCCTGCTGGCGGTGGCCGAGTACTGGATGCGGGACAACACTGCCCGCGCCCGGCTGGAGCGCCTGCCGGCCCAGGAGGCGTTGGGGAGCGAGGCGGCCTCGGCGCGCTTCTTGCAGTTCTCGACCCTCCTGCCCCCGGGTGCGACCCCCCTGAGCTTTTCACTGGCACCGGTGGTGACGGGGCGGCGCGGGGGAAGGCTGAGCGTGGAGCTCAATATCCGGCTGCCCCGGGGCTCCCTGGGCACCGCCCTGGTGGGGGATGTGAAGGTCATCCAGCTGGATGTGGTGGGCGAGGTGATGCGGGACGGGGCGATGGCCGATCGCTTCCGCTACGCCTTCAGCCTTCCCGCCGAGGTGGAAGAGATCCCCCTCTTCATCACCCGGGAGCTCCGCCCGGGGCGCTACAAGTTGCGGTTGAAGATCGCCGACAGCAACTCCACCCAGGCGGGAGTGCAGGAATCGGAGCTGGTGGTGGAGCTGCCGGCCGCTCTGGCCGAGGCGGGAGGGCCGCTCCCGGTGCCAGATGCCGAGCTGGCGCGGGCAGAAGAGGCGGTCACCCGCTCCTTGAGCCTCACCGGACCCGAGGGGGAGGGGGTGGTG
>JABRVY010000056.1:0-1640 GCA_039961755.1 Acidobacteriota bacterium
GGGTACTACCTGGGCACGCAGAGCTTCGAGTTCCGCGCCGACGTCTTCGACATGGGGCGGCCCCCGGCGCCTGAAGCTGCCGCCGCCGCCCCGGCCTCCGCCGACCCTCTGGCGCTGGGCAAGCGGGTGTACAACACCTGCGCCGCCTGCCACCAGCGGGACGGTGCGGGGGTGGCCGGGGCGTACCCCCCGCTGGCCGGCTCCGCCGTGCTGCTGGGCCCGCCGGAGGTGCCCGCCGCCATCGTCCTGCACGGCCTGGAGGGGCCCTGGGAGGCAAGTGGGAAGCGCTACAACAACGCCATGCCCGGCTGGGCGGAGAAGCTCTCCGACGAGCAGGTGGCGGCGGTGCTCACCTTTGCCCGCGGCTCCTGGGGGAACTCTGCCCCCGCTGTGGGCGCCGAGCTGGTGGCGGCGGTGCGCCAGCGCACCGCCGAGCAGCGCCAACCCTGGCGGGCCGCCACCCTCGCCGCCTTCACCGCCGCCTGGGCCGCCACGCCCCCCCCGGTGGAGGCGGCCGCGGCGCGATGAGCACCTGCGCCCCGGCGGCGGGGGTGTGCTGCGGCCCCCCCCGCAACCCGGCCAACCGCGGTGCCTGGGTGCGCCTGGCGGTGGGGTCCTTCATTGCCGCCAACACCATGACCGCCTCCCTGGCCTTCAACCTCTCCGCGGCCCGGGGGGAGGAGCGACTGGCCGGGCACCTGGCGATCCTGGCCGCCACCGCGGTGACCGCCGTTCTGCTGGGATGGCCGCTGCTGCGGGCGGCGGCGAGGCAGCTGCGGGCCGGGCGCCTCACCCTGGAGGCCATGTTCCTGCTGGGCATCACCGGCGCCCTCACCGCCTCCCTGCTGTCCACCCTGCGGGGGGAGGGGGCGGTGTATTACGAGGTGGTGTCCATCTTGCTGGTGGTTTACACCCTTGGGCAGATGGTGACGGGGGTGGCGCAGGAGCGAGCGCTGGCGACGGCGGCCGCCTGGGCCCCAGAGGCCACCCTGTGCGAGGTGGAGGACCCCGGCGGTGAGCGCCGCCAGGCGGCGGTGGCCCAGGTGCGGCCGGGGGAGGTGGTGGTGGTGCCCCCCGGCGGAGTGATCCCGGTGGACGGGGAGGTGGTGGCGGGGCAGGCCTTCGTGCGGGAGGCCGAGCTGACCGGCGAGCCCCTGGCGGTGGTACGCCGCCCGGGGGACCGGGTTTTTGCCGGCACCCACGCCCTGGATGGCAGCCTCAAGGTGCGCGCCACCGCCCCCGGTACCGCCCGGCGGCTGGATGCCATCCTGGCCGCCGTGGAGCAGGCGCGGGCCAACCCCACCCGGGTGCAGCGGGCCGCCGATGCGGCCATCCGCTGGCTGCTGCCGGCCGTCGCCGTGGTGGCGGTGGGCACCTTCGTGGGGTGGACCACCTCCCGCGGCTGGGCTGAGGGGCTCTTCCACGCCATGGCGGTGCTGCTGGTGGCCTGCCCCTGCGCTCTGGGGCTGGCCACCCCCCTGGCGGTGTGGGTGGCTGTGGGCCGCCTGGCCGCCCGGGGGCTGGTGGTGCGCTCGGGGGAGGTGGTGGAGCGGCTGGCGGCGGTGGACATCGCCGTGCTGGACAAGACCGGCACCCTCACCGAACCCGCCGCCACCCTGGTGGACCTGGTGGTGCGAGAG
>JABRVY010000057.1:0-2548 GCA_039961755.1 Acidobacteriota bacterium
CGGTGGTGTACCACACCGCCGGCGGCACCCCCGGCCGGGCCCCCACCGACGGCAGGAACACGTCGGTGCCGGCAAAGCCGGCGAAGGCCGGCGCGGCCAGCAAATGGTAGAAGAGGAAAAGTATGGCGGGCACACTGGGAGACGCGAACCCCGGGGTTCCTCGTGACATTGCCGGTAACCTCCATTGTCAGGAAAGATGTGCGGTGTGCTGGTCTCTTTCCGTTCGAAAGGAGTAGCAGTCGCAATCTCGCCGGTTGTCAAGCTCTCCCTTGCGAGCAGGGCGACCGGACTCACTGCCTGCCCGCGAAGGGGAAATCCCCAGCTACGAGAGTGAAAACTGGCCAGCTGTGCAGAAGGGGGTTACGCGGCACCCGAGGGTGGGATACATCCGGGGCGAGGGCCGAGAAGTGAGAAGAGGGTGGGGGAGATTGGCTGCGTCGGATCCTCCGCCGGCATCGCCCGCGGGGCCTCGGGGAGGAAAGGGGCGAGCCGGTCAGGCGTGCTGGGCCATCAGGCGCCAGGCCACCAGGCGGTCCAGCATGGCGCGCAGCCGGCGGCACAGCACGGTGCAGAGCAGGCCGAGGAACTGGCGCGCCGCGTCGGGGTCCATCTCCAGCACCTCCTCCAGGCGCTGGCGGTCCACCGAGAACACCGTGCAGCCCTCGAGGTGCGCCTTGGCGTCGGCGGAGCGGGGGCGGTCGTCGATCAGGGCCATCTCGCCGAACACCTCCCCGCGCCCGAGAATCGCCAACGCTTCCTCGCCGGTGTCGTCGAAGCGGCGGGAGATACGCACCTGGCCGTCCACCACGATGTACAGCTTCTCGCCGTGTTCGCCCTCGGCAAAGATGAAGGCATTGGGGGAGAAGTGCTCCTCGGTGGAGTAGGTGGCCAGCAGGCGCAGTTCGGCGGCGGACAGCCCCTGCTCCTTCAGGAGATCGAGCTTGGCGGCGGTATCCAGGAAGATGCGCTCGCCGGTGGGACTGACGCCGCGGCGGGGAACCGGGGCGCCGGGCGCCAGCAGGTCGGTCATCCCCTGGTTGGCGGCCCGCACCTTGCCGGACAGGGAGTGCCAGAACGACCACAGCAGGGCGGCGTGCAACTCCCGCTCCCCGGCCAGCAGGGCGTCCAGCTCGGCGGCGGGCAGGCGCAGGATGATCCCGGCCTCGACGCCGATAATGCTCGCCGGCCGCGGCTGGTGATCCAGGAACGACACCTCGCCGACGATGTCTCCCAGGGTGAGGGTGTTGAGGACGTGGGTGCCGGCGGGAGTGGTGCGGCAGGTGTGCAGGCGGCCGGCCAGCACCACCAGCACGTCGCGGTCGCTCTGCCCTTCCCGCAGCAGCACCTGGGCGTGGCGGAAGGCCTCCTGGCGGCCGATCTGGGCGAGCTGCACCAGCTGGGCGTCGGTGAGGTGGCGGAAGACCCGAAAGCGGCGCAGCTCCAGGGCGGTGCGCAGGAGGTCGCGGCGCTCGGGGGCGGTGGTGGCTCGCTGGGTCTTGGCCGCCCGGGCGGGATTCAAGGACGAGAACAGGCGCGCCCGGGTGAGGGCCACCTGTTCCGAGGCGCGCTGCAGGGTGGCGGCGCGCTGGCGGTAGAGGCCGGCGAGCTCCTGCTCGCTGAGACGGCACAGGCTGGCCAGGGTCTCTACCCGGCGCCGCGCCGCCTGCTCTTCCCCCTCGCCGAAACCCTGGGTGAGGAGCATGGCGTCGATGGCGTGGCGCAGCGCCTCGGGGTAGTCCTCCAGCTCCAGCGCCACCCGGGCTACCTCCACCGCCAGCTTGCGGTCCAGGGGGTTGAGGCGACGGGCCTGGATCAGCTCCTCCAGGGCGCGGGCGAGATCCCGCCAGCGCAGGTGCAGATAGCCCGCCCCGGCGTAGGCCAGGTAGTGGAAGGGGGCGCGTAGCTTGGCGAGGTCGAACATCTCCTGGGCACGCTTGAGCTCGCCCCGCGCCTCGAAGACGTGGGCCATCCCCACCGCGTGGGAGGCCTCCAGGTTGCGGCGCTTGTGCTCGCGGTCGGGGTCCTCGGCGGGGCGGGCATCGGCCCGCAGGGCGCTGGCCCGCTGGCGGTACCCTTCGCCCTTGGGGGTGAGCCCGGCGGCCATGTCGAACAGCTCGGCGGCGAGCAGATTGAGCCCGCCGGCCGCCACGCGTTCGGCGATGTTGGCCAGGCGTTCGGCGAACACCGGGTGCGGCTGGATCTCGCTGCGCGTCATCTCGCTCGCAACCCCCGTCATCACCAGAGTATTGCCAGTCCCTCCCGCTGTCAAACGCGGTGCGCAGGGGCAGGGTAGACTGCCCGGCATGGACGAGATCTTCACCTTTCGCGCCATCGGGGTGGTGGAGAGCCCCCACACCACCACCGAGCAGATCCCCAAGGGGCTGGGGGCGGAGCACACCGCCGAGGGCACCCTGCTGATCTTCCCGGAGTACCAGGACGGCCTGATGGATATCGAAGGCTTCTCGCACCTCTATGTGCTGTGGGTGTTTCACCAGGTGGACGGCTTCACCCTCATCTCCCACCCGCCCTCCGACGACCGCCCCCACGG
>JABRVY010000058.1:0-15155 GCA_039961755.1 Acidobacteriota bacterium
GGGAGGACGTAGCTGCTAGACTCTCCCCCACCCATGGGGACCGGGAGCGGGAAGGGGCGCCGGGGCTGGAGGGCGATACTGGGCGTCGCCGCCGTGCTCGCTCTCATGACCTCTTGCGGCGATGAGCGGGATCGCGTGGTGCGCCTGAAAGTCGGGACCTTCTGGGGAGGAGTCGCCGCGGAGGCCCTGGGCGAGGAAATTCGGCTCGCCTGCCAGGGTGTGGAGGCGGTGGAGGCCGAAATCCAGTTGTTCAATATGAGTTCGCTGCACGAGCGGCTTCTCAGCGAAGGCGGCCCGGACCCCGCCAGCGACCTGGACCTGGCCCTCATCCCCAACGACTGGTTCGGAGTCCTCACCGAACGCGCGCTGATCGGCGAACTGCCCGCCCAACAGGCAAACGTCTTGCGCGAGCACGTGGTGACCGAGGCGCTCCTGGCCGTCTCCCAGGATGATCGACTCTTCGGCTATCCGATCAGCGCCGAGGTGCTGGTGCTGGTCTACAACCCCAGGCTGCTGCCGCGCGAGCCGAGGAGCCTGGACGACCTCTTCTCGGCGCCGCTGGCGCCCGGGGTCGTGCCGTTCAGCATCGATCTCGCCAACATCTATCATCTGACGCCTCTGCTGGCTTCGTACCAGGAGAGCATGACCCGGCCCGACGGTTCGTTCGCGTGGGACCCGGCGGCGGCGGCGCGAGTCTTCCGCTCGCTGGCGCCGTTGTGGAACGACCCCGCGGCCCGGTCCATTGCCACCGCCACGGATCCCGCCTCTCTTCACGTCCAGCTGTTCGCCGAAGAGCGTCTGGCCAGCTTCGTGGCGGGACCCTGGTTGATTCCGGCGCTGGCCAGTGTCGGGCGGCCCTATGCGGTGGCTCCCATTCCCCCTTTTCGCGGCTCTCTCCACCCCGCTCGCGCCCTGGTCGGGTACCAGAGTCTGGTGGTGATCCGCCAGTCGCCCTGGGGCGACCTGGCCCACAACGTGGCGATGCGCCTCCTCGATGCCGAGTCGCAGCTCCACCTGGCGGCGAGGACGGCGCGTCTGCCCGTGGTGCGGGGCGCCTTCGCCAGCGGCGCAGCCACGGCCAACCCGGCCTCCCTCGGGTTCCTGCGAGCCATGGAAAACGGCCAGACCATGCCCTCCACCGCGGTCTGGGAACAGGGCTTCCGTACCGCCGGGGGGCGGCTGCGCGCCGCGGTGCGCGCCCGCGCCGGGGGCCCCCTCTCGTTGCTCATCACAGACCTTGCCGAGGGGGTACCGTGAAGCTGCGCGGGCAACTCATCCTGTCCCACGTGGTGCTGGTTCTCACCGGGACCCTCTTGATCGGCACGGTGAATCTCTTTCTCGCGCTTCGCAGTACTGCCGAATCAGAGCAGCTGGCGCTGGCCAGGGCCGCCGCGGCCGGGGCAAACCTTTTCCAGTACCGTATCGACGCTGTGCGCCGGGCCGCCCACGAGGCCGCCACCCTGGTCCCCAGGCTCCCGACAGACTCGCCCACCGGGGCCACAGTCGCCCTCAACGAGCTGCTGCAACGTTACCGCTGCGAGCGGGTCGAGGTGTTCACCGGCCTCACCCGATCCACCAGCGCGTACCGCTGGGAACGCGGCTCCGATCCGTTACTGCACACCCACTGGCTCCCCGCCGAGCCGCGCGTGGCCACGCGCATCGCCAGCGGACAGGACGCCACCTGGGTGCAGGGGGGCGGCAACGGCCCGGCGAGCCTGAAGGTCTGTGTACCAGTGCCGGCAACGCAGGGGGGCCAGAAGAAGTGGGTGGTTGTCACTGAACCCCTGGACGGGCTGCTGCTCTCCACCCTGGCCCCGGGAGTGGCGTCAGTGGCGCTGCTGGCGGGTGACCGCCTGCTGTCGCGCTGGCCTGCCCCGGCGACCGATGCGCCAGAGGAGCCCGCAACAGGCAAGACCCCCCTCGCGGCCGCAGGGCTCGAAAGGTTCTTCGACCCGGTTCGGGCGAGCTGTGCCATCACGGTCCTGGACAGCGGCCAGCCACTCTCCCTCCGCCTCGAGGACCCGGCCGTCGCCTCCGCCGTCACCCTGACCCGCAGCCTGCGGGCGTGGTTCCTCATTGCTCTGGGGGGATTGCTGGTGGCCGGAGTGCTGGGAAGCGGCGTGGCGGCTCGCCTGCTGGCGCCGCTGCAAGCGTTGCTGGATGGCACGGCGGCGATGGCCCGCGGCCACCTCATGGTTCGCCTCCCGCCCCAGGGCAAGAGCGAGCTGGGAGCGTTGACGGTCGAGTTCAACCGCATGGCCGACGAACTGCGTCGGACCTACATGGGGGTCATCTCCACCCTGGCCGAGGTGGTGGAAGCGAAGTCCCACTTCACCCGCGAGCACATCGAGCGGGTGGAGCGCCTCGCCATGGCCACCGCGGACGCCCTGGAGCGGCGTGGATGGGCGCGGTTTTCTAGCCAGCGACGCTTCACCCTGTCGGTGGCGGCGGTACTGCACGACGTGGGCAAGATCTCGATCTCCGGAGATATCCTCAACAAGAGCGGCCCCTTGGACGACGGGGAACGAAGGGAAATCCTCACCCACCCCGAACGGGGGGCGCTGATCGTCGAACGCATGGGCAAGCTGGGGGCAGCGGCCGAAATCATCCGCTGCGCCCACGAGCACTTCAACGGATCGGGATATCCCCGCGGCCTCAAGGGGGAGGAGATCCCCATCGAGGCACGCATCATCCTGGCCGTGGACGCCTACGACGCCATGACCGCCGATCGCCCCTACTCCCAGCGCCGCAGCCCCGAGGAGGCGATCGCCGAGCTGCGCGCCGAGGCCGGCCGGCAGTTCGATCCGGTGGTCGTGGAAGCGCTGATCGACGCCGTACAGACAAGCCCCGACCGCTGGGCAGCGTCGTCCAGTGACACGGGGCTGTACCGCCTGCTGAATCCGGACGGTCTCAGCACCCCCAGCGACTTCAATGCCCTCCCTCGGGTTCGCCGAGGATAGCCAGTAGCTTCGCCTTGGCCTGCTCGCGCAGCTCCGGTGTGCGGGCCTCCAGGACCAGGCGCAGCAGCGGCTCGGTGTTGGAGGGGCGAACGTTGAACCACCAGTCGGCGAACTCCACGCTGATGCCGTCGATGGTGTCGATCTTGCCGTCCTTGAACTCCTCGGCCAGGCGGCGGATCATCCCCTCCTTGTCGTCGACGTGGAAGTTGATCTCACCGGTGGCGGCGTAGCGGCGCAGCGGCGCCAGCAGCTCGCCCAGGGAGCGACCCCGCTCGCGCAAGACGTTGAGCACCTCCACCACGGTGATCAGGGAGGAGTCGGCGAAGTAGTTCTCCCGGTAGTAGAAGTGACCTGCCAGCTCGCCCCCGAAGGGCGAATCCAGCCGCCGCATGGTGGCCTTCATGAACGAGTGCCCCACCCGCTCCCGCACCGGCACTCCCCCGGCTGCTTCGATCGCTTCCCGAGTTGCCCACGACGACCGGATGTCGTAGACGATGGCCGCCCCCGGGAAGCGGCGCAGGATCTCCGGCGCCAGCAGGGCGGTGATGAGATCCGCCCCCACGGTCACCCCCCCCTCATCCACGAAGATGGCACGGTCGGCGTCGCCGTCGAAGGCGGCGCCGAGGGCGCAGCGATGCTCCAGGATGGCCCCCTTGAGATCGCGGAGGTTCTCCTCCTTCAGGGGGTTGGCCTCATGGTTGGGGAAGTTGCCATCGAGCCCGAAGAACAGGGGCACCAGCTCGATATTCAGCTCCTCAAGAAGGTCCCGGTACAGGGTGGCCATCCCGTTGGCCACATCCACCGCCACCTTGAGGCGCGGCTCCCGGTGGCGGAGGAACCCCAGCACGTGCCGGCGGTACGCCTCGGCGATATCGCGCCGTTCGATGCTGGCCTGGGGCTCGGGCGGAGGGGGGGGCTGCCGGCGGACCAGCTCTTCGATGACACCGATCCCCGAGTCGCTGGACACCGGGATGGCGTCCCGTCGACTCAGCTTGAAGCCGTTGTAGGCGGCCGGGTTGTGGCTGGCGGTCACCTGGATGCCGCCGGAGGCGCCCAGCGCGCCCACCGCGAAGTAGTTCATCGGCGTGGTGGCCAGACCGATGTCGATCACTCCCAGCCCGGCGGTGCGCAACCCGTCGCCGAGTGCGGCCACCAGGCGCGGCGAGGAGCTGCGCATGTCGCGGCTCACCACCACCTTGCCCCCGCGGGCCAGATCGTCGGCGTCGAGGATCGCCCGGTAGTGGTAGCCCACGGCATAGGCCAGGTTCTCGTCCAGCTCCTGGGGATACAGTCCACGAACGTCGTACGCCTTGAACACCCCTGCCATGTCACCCTCCGCCCGGCAGCATAGCCGAGCCGCCACCTGGCCGCGAATCTTCGGCAAGCTGCCACCGCATCCCTGGCCGGCTACGCCCCGATGCCCCCGTCCACCCGGATGGTGGCGCCGGTGATGTACGAGCTCGCCGGAGAGGCGAGAAAGCGCACCACCGCTGCGACCTCTTCGGCTCTCCCCAGCCGCCCCAGGGGCACCTCGGCCATCGCCTCTCGCCGCCGCTTCTCCGGCAGTGCCCGCACCAGATCGGTATCGATCCAGCCGGGGATCACCACGTTGGCGGTGATTCCCCAGCGGCCCACCTCCCGCGCCAGGGCGCGGGTGAAGGCCACGAGCCCCCCCTTGGCGGCGGCGTAGTTGGTCTGCCCGGCCTGGCCCAGCACCCCACTCAGCGAGCCGATGTTGATGATCCGCCCGCAGCGACGCTCCAGCATGCCCCGCAGGCATCCCCGCGTCATGCGGTAGGTGCCGGTGAGGGCGGTTTCCATCACCACTCGCCAGCTGTCCTCGCCCATCAGCAGCAGGTGGCCATCGCGAAGCACCGCGGCGTTGTTGACCAGCACGGTCACCGGTTCAGCGTCCAGCTCTCGCAGCACCTCGGCCACGCTGGCCGCGTCGGTCAGATCGCAGCGGCGGGCCACCGCCTGCCCGCCCCGGCTGCTCACCCCCCCAACCACGTCTTCTGCGGCGTCGTCGCGGCAGCGGTAGAGGAACAGCACGCGGTACTCGCTGGCGAGCGCCTCGACGATGGCTCGCCCGATACCCCTCGATCCGCCGGTGACCACCGCGGTGTCCATCAACTCCTCCGCCCCGGCACACGTGAACCACCCACCAGCAGCCCTCCCCCGTCGCCAAGGCATCCTAGTCAGCTTGCTGCACCGTGACAAGCACGAGGATCGGTCAGCGGCCAGGCGACGAGGGGAGGCCTATCCCTGGGCGGGAGAAAGAGCGGCGTGCCGCTGCCGCCACACCTCGGGCCCCGGGTCAACCCGCAAGTCCCCCTCATCGACCTTGAACCGCACCGCCGACAGCACGATGTGCACGGTGTCGGCCAGCGGCCGGTAGTGGGAGACCACGCCGTCATAGATGACCTGCACCGGCACGTGCGCGAAGGAAGCCCGCAACTTCCCGCAGCGCACCAGGATCTCGGTATCGATGGCGTACCTGTTGGCCACCAGCCGCATACGCCGCAGCAGGCCGGCCGCCACGAGGCGAAACCCGCACTGGGAGTCCTCCAGGGGGTAGCCGGTCATCAGCTCCAGCGCCCGCGTCCCCAGAAAGTTCGTCCAGTACCGTCTCGCCGGGATGGCCCGCCAGTTCCACAGGCGGTTGCCCAGCACCAGTTCCGCCCCCTCGGCGGCGGCGGCGAGGAACGCCGGGATGTCGGCCGGCGCATGCTGCCCGTCCCCGTCGAGCATGAGTACGTGGGTGACCGGCCGCCCCAACAGGACACCCAGGCCCGAGCGCACAGCGGCCGCCTTGCCGGCGTTCTGCCCGTGGGTGATCACCTCCGCCCCGGCGGCGGCGGCCTCGGCACCGGTCCCGTCGCTGGACCCGTCGTCGACCACCAGCACCGTCGGCAGATGGTGGCGCACCTCGGACACCACCCGACCGATCTTGCCGGCGCAGTTGTACGCCGGGATCAGCGCCGCCACGCGCAAACGAGGCGACGCCATACCTGACCCCGCGGCGCCAGCCGCCGCCGTCGCTGACCCATGGTCTAGCCCCACGAGATGCCCTCCTTGGCCGGCCCGGCAGGGCGACGCCGTCCCCCCGGCGGCGAGCCGCCGTGGAGATCGTAGCGCACAAAACGACACTCCAGGGGCCCGTTGAAGAGCACCAGACGACGTGCCGGCCGCAGGCGGAGCTGGGCCAGCAGCGCCGGGGCGCCGGCGAGAATCCACGCGCTACACCCCCCGGCGGCGCGCTTGAGCGCCTGCCCCAGCTCCCGATAGACCTCCTCCAGGGTGTGCGGGTCGCCCAGCCGAACTCCGTAGGGTGGGTTGGTCACGAGCAGCGCACCCGCGGGCAAGACCGGCATGTCCCGCAGGCGACATCGGGATGACTCCACCTCTGGCGCCACCCCGGCCTCAAGGGCGTTGCGCCGGGTTGCCCGCACGGCCGCCTCATCGGCGTCAGACGCCAGGATCGGGAAGGGTGCCGGCCGGCGCCGATCCCGCAACTCCTGTCGGAGCCGCTGCCCGATCCTTCGGTCCAGCCACCCCCATCGCTCCATGGCAAACGACCGGCGCAGCCCTGGCGCCGTCCGGGTTGCCAGCAGGGCCCCCTCAATGGCGATGGTACCGGTGCCGCACATGGGGTCGCAAAGTGGTGCCTCGCCCTCATACCCCGCCAGCAGCAAGAGGCCGGCGGCCAGGGACTCGGACAGCGGCGCCGGCCCGCCCCGTGGCCGATAGCCCCGGTGGGACAGCGGCTCACCCGAGCTGTCGAGGCCAATGGAGCTCTCGTCAACTCCCAGGTGCAGGTGGACGCGCACATCGGCGCCGCTGCGATCCACGTCCGGGCGCCATCCCATCTTCGCCCGCAGGCGGTCGACGATGGCGTCCTTGACCACCAGGGCAGCGAAACGAGTGTCCCGGAACGCCGGCGCCCTGCCAGCCACGTCCACGGCAATGCTCTGGCCTCGACCGACGAGCTCCTCCCAGGCCACGCTGGCCGCCAGAGCGTACAGCGCCTGGCGATCGCCGGCCGGTCCGCTGGCCAGCGAGAGGAGCAGCCGGATGGCGGTGCGCAACTCCAGGTTGGCGCGGAGCAGGAGGTCGATTCCCCCCAGGAAGCGGACCATGCCCCGGCCGACCTCGACCTCCCCGCCGCCCAGGACCTCGATCTCTGCGGCCAGGACCTGCTCCAGTCCGCGCGAGCAGGTGGCCACCAGCGTCAACGACCTCCCGTCCATCACCGGCGCTACAGTAGCTCAACCCTCTCTTCACCCCGGAAGCTCGACTCGACCGAATTTTGCCTCGGGCGCCGACGGCGCCCCGACCGGGATGCGCGGCGAGTCTCCTGCCCCCGCGGTTCGGTCGCGACCCTCCCCGTTCCTTCTGGCTCCCCGCTGGCGCCAGCAGCATTGGCGGCGCAGCTCGGCGTGGGATGGAATGAGGGTAGTATTTGGAAAGAGAGCCACCAGCAATGATAGCAAATGAGATCAGCTTGCGAAATTGCGAAAACGTTGCGTTAACCTTACACCAAGCTGACTGATACCCCCTAGGCAGGTGACAATTCCCTCCCCACAATGCTCCAGGGAGGGAGCGCATGCACCGGTTCGTCGCGCTGGGATGCACGCACGCCACCACGTCCCCGGCGGAGGTCGCCAGCGCCCGGGTCCCTCAAGCAATCCTTCGAACCATCCAGGAATCCCTGGGCGCGCAGGAGCTCGTCTACCTCGAAACGTGCCACCGCACCGAGTGGTACCTGACCTACGAGGGCGAGCTGTGCCCGGGTCGCCTGGTGATGGCGCTGGCCCGGCTGCTCCCCACTCTCACCAACGGCACCGCCCGCCTCCCGGCTCCGGAGTCCTGCCTGGCCCTGCGCGGCCGCGAGGCGGCCCGGCACCTCTTTCGCGTCGCCGCCGCCCTGGATTCCCTGGCCCTCGGTGAGACGCAGGTGCTGGGGCAGGTGAAGGAGGCCTTCCGCCAGGCCGCCCGGGAAGGGCTCGCCGGACCCCTCCTGCACACCCTCTTCGAACAGTCGTTCCGGGTGGCGAAGCGGATCCGTACCGAGACATCCCTGTCCCGCGGCGCCGTGTCGCTGGTTTCCCTGGCCACCGGCCACCTCAGGAGGATCCTCGCCGCCGACCGGCGCAGCGTGGCCATCCTGGGGGCCGGGGAGATGGCCGAGCGCAGCGCCGAGCTGGTCCGCAAGCTGTCGAGCGAGACAGAGATCGTCGTCTTCAACCGCTCCCCCGAGCGGGCCAGCGAGCTGGCGCGCCGGGTGGGGGGCGTCGGCCGACCGCTGGCCGACTTTCCTGGCCAGGGCGGCTTCGCCGTTGTCATCGCTGCCACCTCGGCGCCCGCCCCACTGGTGACCGCCGCCACGGCGGCGGCGCTGGCGCCGGTGACCATCCTCGACCTCGGCCTGCCCGCCAACGCCTCCCCCGACTGCGGCCAGCTCCCCGGCGTCCAGCTCATCGACCAGGTGTCCCTCGGCACCACCGCCCAGGCCAACCACGCCGCCCGTCGTGCCGATCTGGAGCGGGCCGAGGCGATGATCGAGGAGCAGCTGGAGGAGCTCTCCCAGGAGGTGGTCGAGCACCAGCTCTCCCCGGTGGCGCGCAGCCTGGTGGCGGCCTTTGCCGAGGCCAGCCGGCGGGAGCTGGCAACCACCGGTTTGCCCGAGCACGAGCTGGACGCCGCGGTGGAGCGCCTGTCCCAGCGGCTGGTCCGCGTTCCCCTGCGCGGCCTGCGGGAGGTGGCCTCGCACCACTCCCCGGCGGTTCTCACCACCTTCCTCGAGGCGGTGAAGCGGTGATCCGCATCGGCACCCGGGGCTCGGAGCTCGCCCTCTGGCAGGCGCGCCACGTGGCCGGTCTACTCGCCGGGCGGCTCCACCTCCAGACGGAGCTGGTGGTCATCGCCACCCGCGGCGACCTGGATCGCGCCCGGGCTCTCCACACGCTTCCGGAAACTGGTTTCTTTACCAAGGAGTTGCAGGCAGCGCTGCTGGATGAGCGGGTCGACCTGGTGGTTCACTCCCTCAAGGACCTCCCCATCGACGAGCCCGACGGCCTGGTCCTGGCCGCCGTGCTGGAACGCGAGGTGGTGCACGACGTGCTGCTCGCCCACCCCGCCGCGGTTGGCTCCGGGGGGCTGGGTCTGTGCCCCGGCGCACGGCTGGGCACCTCCTCCCTGCGACGCGCCGCCCAGGCGCTGGCGCTGCAGCCCGATCTCAGCATTATGCCGCTGCGCGGCAACGTGCCCACCCGGATCCGTCGGGTGCGTGACCGGGAGGTGGACGCCACGGTGCTGGCTGCCGCCGGGGTCCGGCGTCTGGGGGTGCACCTACCCGAACTGATTTGGCGGGAACTCCCGCTCGACTGCATGCTGCCGGCCCCCGGGCAGGGGGCGCTGGCCATCGAGGCCCGTCGGGGCAGCGAGCAGGCGGAGGTGGCCGCCCGCCTCGACAGCGCCGAGGCGCGGGAGGCCACCGCCGCCGAGCGGGCCGTGCTGCGAGGCCTGGGGGGAGGGTGCCACCTGCCCCTGGGGGCATGGGCCCGGCGCACCCCCGCCGGGCTGGCGCTGGACGCGGTCCTGGGGGAGCTCGACCCCACCCTGAGCCGGGCGACCCTGCGGCGAGCCTCCGCCTGCGCCGCAGGCGGCGAGGAGGCTTCCCGTGCCGTGCTGGCCGCCCTGCGCGAGGGGCCATGAGGGGCTGGGTGCTGGTGACCCGCCCCGCTCACGAGCTGCAGGCCCTGGCCGGCGCCCTGGCGGACCACGGCATGGAAGTCGTTCCCTACCCGGTGTTGCAGGAAGTTGCCGCGGAGGATGAGCCGGGGTGGCGGAGGGTGAGCGACAGTTTGGCGCGGATCGCCGCCCTGTTCGTGACCAGCCCGCGGGCTCCCCGGCACCTCGCCGAGCAGGCGCAGCGACGGGGCCTGTGGCCTGCCCTGGCGCCCCTGCCCACCGCTGCGGTGGGCGCCGCCACCGCCCGGGCCTGCCGCCAGTGGGGGCTGCACGTGGAGCGCGAGGGCAACACCGGGGGGGAAGCGCTGGCCCGGGAAATGGTGGGGAACCTGCACTCCGGCCAGGCGGTGCTGCACCCCACCGGCCGCCACCACCGGGAGGAGGCGTACAACGTCTTCGCCGCCGCCGGAGTCGATGTCTGCACGGTGGAGGTGTACGACATGCTTGAGAGCGAGGCTGACGCTCTCCCCCCCCTGCCGGAGGCGGCTCCGGCCGCCGTGCTGCTCACCAGCCCCAGGGCGGCCGAGGCGTACCTGCGGGCCGCCCCGCCGCAGCTGCGGCGCGCGCCCCACTTCGCCCTCGGCCCGACCACCGCCACGGCGGCGGCCTCCCTGGGCGTGTCGCCGCGCACGCTGTCTCGACCGGATCCCCTGTTGCTCGTGGAGGAACTATGCAAGAGCTGATCGTTCGCCCCCGTCGCCTGCGCTTTCACCCCCGCCTGCGGGACGCTGTGGCCCAGGCGCGCCTCGACCCTCGTTTGTTCGTCATGCCCCACTTCGTGCTCCCCCGCCCCGACGCCGTCGAGGAGATCGATGCCATGCCGGGCATCCGCCGGGAGGGGATCGAGCGTCTGCTGGCCACCGTGGAGCACGACCTCTCCCTGGGCATCCGCTCGGTGCTGCTGTTCGGCGTCCCCGGCGAGGAGGAACCCAAGTTTCCCGACGGTCGCTCCGCCTACGCCGAGGATGCCCTCATCCCCGCCGCCGTGCGTGCCTTGAAGCAGCGCTTCGGCGACGAGCTGGTGGTGATGACCGACGTCTGCCTGTGCGCCTACACCGACCACGGCCACTGCGGGGTGATCGAGGGGGGACGGGTGGCCAACGACCCCTCCCTGGCGCACCTGGCGCGCATGGCGGTGGCCCACGCCGCCGCCGGCGCCGACGTGGTGGCCCCCTCCGACATGATGGACGGGCGCGTGCTGGCCATCCGTGACGCCCTGGACGAGGCCGGGCTGGTGGACACACCCATCATGAGCTACTCGGCGAAGTACGCCTCGGCCTACTACGGCCCCTTCCGCGAGGCCGCCCACTCCGCCCCCCAGTTCGGCGACCGCAAGTCCTACCAGATGGACCCCCGCAACGGCCGCGAGGCCATCCTGGAGGCGCAGCTGGACGTGGAGGAGGGGGCGGATATCCTGATGGTCAAGCCCGGCCTGGCCTATCTGGACGTCCTGGCGGCCCTGAAGGAGCACTTCACCCAGCCGGTGGCGGTGTACAACGTGTCGGGGGAGTATTCCATGGTCAAGGCCGCCGCGGCGCGGGGCTGGATCGACGAGCGGCTGGTCACCCTGGAGAACCTGCACGCCTTCCGGCGCGCCGGCGCCGACCTCATCATCACCTATCACGCCCGCCAGGTGCTGGCGGAGGAGTGGCTCTAGCTCCATGGGTTCGCTGCCACAGACGATCTCCGAGGAACTCTACCGGCGGGCCTGCCAGCTCCTCCCCGGGGGGGTGAACTCCCCCGTCCGGGCCTTTCGCGCCGTGGGCGGGGTGCCGCACTTTTACGCCTCCGCCTCCGGCGCCACCTTCCAGGACGTGGACGGCAACGTCTTCATCGACTACGTGATGTCCTGGGGTCCCCTGATCCTCGGCCACGCCCACCCCCGGGTGGTGGCGGCGGTCACCGCCGCCGCCGCCCGCGGCACCAGCTTCGGCGCCCCCTGCGCCCTGGAGGTGGAGCTGGCGGAGCGGGTGGTCGCCCTCTACCCGGGGTGTGAGATGGTGCGCTTCGTCTCCTCGGGCACCGAGGCGGTGATGGCGGCGGTGCGGCTGGCCCGGGGGGCCACCGGGCGCAGCCGCATCCTGAAGTTCGACGGCTGCTACCACGGCCACGTGGATTCCCTGCTGGTCAGCGCCGGCTCCGGGCTCGCCACCTTCGGCACCCCCTCCTCGGCGGGGGTTCCCCCCGCCCTGGCGGAGCTCACGGTGGTGGTCCCCCTCGATGACGAGCCGGCGCTGGCTGCGGCCCTCGAGCGTCACGGCGACGAGCTGGCAGCGGTGATCATCGAGCCGGTGCCGGCCAACGCCGGCCTGCTGCAGCAGCGCCGCGCCTTCCTCGCGGCGGTGGTGGAGGGGGCGCGCCGCTGCGGCGCCCTGGTGATCTTCGACGAGGTGATCTCCGGCTTCCGCCTGGGGCCGGGGGGGGCAGCCGCCCACTACGGGTTGACCCCCGACCTGGCCACCTTTGGCAAGGTGATCGGCGGTGGCTTGCCGGTGGGCGCCTACGGTGGCCGCCGCGAACTCATGGAGCAGGTGGCGCCGCTGGGACCGGTGTACCAGGCCGGCACGCTCTCGGGCAACCCGGTGGCGATGGCGGCGGGCCTGGCCACCCTGGACTGCCTGGAGCGCGAGGCCGGCTGGGCGCAGCTGGAGCGGCGCGGGCGGGAGCTGGAGGAACGGGTGCAGATCGTGCTGGAGCGGGGCGGCTGCCCGGTGTCCTTCGTGCGTCTGGGGTCGCTCTTCTGGCTGAGCCTCCAGGAGGGCCCCGCCCCCCGCCGCCTGGATGCCATCCGGCGGGACGGGGTGGACCGCTACGCCGTCCTCCACCGGGCGCTGCGGGCCCGGGGCGTCTATCTGGCTCCCTCGGCGTACGAGGTGGGCTTCCTCTCCACCGCCCACACCGAAGAGCACCTGGAGCGCACCGCGGCGGCCCTGGGTCCCGCCCTGGAGGAGGCGTGGCGGTGAGGGAGAGCCGGTTCCTGGCCGCCTGCCGCAGCCAGCCGGTGCACCCCCCGCCGGTGTGGGTGATGCGCCAGGCCGGACGCTACCTCCCCGAATACCTGCGCGTCCGCGAGCAGGCGGGGTCCTTCCTCGCCCTCTGCCGCAACCCCGAGCTGGCCGCCGAGGTGACCCTGCAGCCCGTGCGCCGCTTCGGCTTCGACGCCGCCATCGTCTTTTCGGACATCCTGCAACCCCTCACCTGTCTGGGGGTACAGTTCGAATTCTCCGAGGAGGGGGGACCGCGCCTGGCCGACCCCTTGACGACGCCCCGCCAGTGGGCCCGTCTGCGTGCGTCCAGCGAGAGCCCGGACGTCCAGCTGGTGGCCGAGACGGTGGCCCGGGTACGCGCCGCCCTTCCCGCAGACGTGGCCCTCATCGCCTTCTGCGGCGCCCCCTGGACGCTGGCCTCCTACCTGATCGAGGGGGCCACCTCGCGGGAGCACGCGCGCGCCCGGGCGGCGCTGTGGGAGCACGCCGGGGAGCTGGCGGCCCTCCTCGAGCTCCTCGCCGAGGCCATGGCCAGCTACCTCGAGACCCTGGTGCGCGCCGGTGCCGACGCCGTCCAGGTGTTCGACTCCTGGGCCGGCAGCCTGGCTGCTTCCCCCTACCGTGACCACGCCGCTCCCGCCGTGGCCAGGCTGATGCACCGCCTGGCCGGGACCGGGGTTCCCCGCATTCTCTACGCCGGCGGTGCGAGCCACTTGCTGCCGATCCTCGCGGACATCCCCTGCGAGGTGGTGGGCGTGGACTGGCGCGTTCCCCTTTCGGCCGCGGCCCGGGCGCTGCCCGGGCGGGCCCTTCAGGGCAACCTGGATCCCGCCGCCCTGCTGGCCTCTCCCCCGGCGGTGCGGGGGGCGACCCGGGCGATGATGGCCGACGCCCCCTCGGTGGGCTGGATCGCCAACCTGGGTCACGGCATTCTCCCGGACACCCCGGTGGACAGTGTCCACGCATTCCTGGGGACGATCCGGGGGTCGGCATGAGAGCCATCGCGGCGCCGCTCGCTCCGCCAGCCCAGGCTGGCAACCCCGCCGCCCAGGTGGATTTCGCCTCCATCACCCCCGAGCTGCTCGCCCGCCACGACCGCCCCGGTCCCCGCTACACCTCCTACCCCACGGCGCCCCAGTTCCAGCCTGACTTTTCCCCCGGTGACTACCGCGCCGCCCTGGCCCGGGCGGCCACCCGCCCCGCCGAGCCCCTCTCCCTCTACATCCACATACCCTTCTGCCAGGAGCGCTGTACCTACTGCGGCTGCAACGTGGTCATCGCCCGCCGGCGGGGGATCGAGGAGGGCTACCTCAACGTCGTGGAGGCCGAGCTGGCGCTGCTGGCCGACGCCCTCGGCCAGCGCCGGGGGGTGGCCCAGCTCCACTGGGGGGGCGGCACGCCCACCTTCCTGACCCCTTCCCAGTGCCGCCGGCTGCACACCGCGGTCACCCGGCACTTCGAGCTTCTGCCCGGCGCCGAGGTGGCCGTGGAGGTGGACCCCTGCGTCACCAGCGACGACCACCTGGCCACCCTGCGGGAGCTGGGGTTCAACCGCATCTCCCTGGGGTTACAGGACCTCGACCCCACCGTCCAGGCCGCGGTCAGACGCGTGCAGCCGCTGGAGCTGACCCGCCACCAGGTGCAGCTGGCCCGCCAGCTGGGGTTTGTCTCGGTCAACCTGGACCTCATCTACGGGCTCCCGCACCAGACGCCGGAGGGCTTTGCCCGCACCGTGAACGAGGTCATCACCTACCTCGCCCCCGACCGGGTGGCGGTGTTCTCCTACGCTCACGTGCCCTGGCTGAAGTCCCACCAGAAGGCCCTGGAGGCGCTCCCCCTGCCCCGGGGGTGGGAGAAGTTCCGCATCTTTCGCGCCGCCGCCGAGGAGTTCCTCCGGGCGGGCTACACCTTTATCGGCATGGACCACTTCGCCCGGCCGGAGGACGAGCTGGCCCGCGCCCTGGAGGCCGGCACCCTGCACCGCAACTTCATGGGGTACACGGTCCAGCCGGGGAGCGACCTGCTGGGCGTGGGGGTCACCTCCATCGGCGACGTGGCCGGCTGCTACGTCCAGAACGAGAAGCACCTCGCCCGCTTCGGCCGCGCCATCTCGGCCGGCGAGTTCGCCGTCGAGCGGGGCCGCCGCCGGACCGCCGAAGATGAGCTGCGCGGCGCCGTCATTCGCCGGCTCATCTGCACCTTCACCCTGCCCTTTGACTGGCTCGCCCGGCGCTTCGGCGTCGACGCCGAAGTCCACTTCGCCAAGGAGCTCGCCGAGCTGCGACGCGACTTCGCGGACGATGGACTGGTGGCGGTGGAGGCGGACGGCGTGCGGGTGCTACCCCGCGGCCGCGTCTTCATCCGCAACATCTGCATGGTCTTCGACGCCTACCTGCGGGCCGGCACGGGCGCCGCGATGTACTCCCGCACCGTGTGATGACCCCCCCACCCCACC
>JABRVY010000059.1:0-4349 GCA_039961755.1 Acidobacteriota bacterium
GCCCCAGCCCCCCCCGAGAGGGGGCGTTCTTGGAAGTGCAAGCCCGGCGTGGTGATGCGGTGCCCTTGCGGCCCCCGGTGGGCGCGAAAACCTCTGATCACGAATCAGAGGTGCCGGGGAAGGCCAGCAGCTGGCCCGACCCGGTGCGCCCCGCGGCCAGCAGCGCCGCCTCGAGCCTTGCCACAGCCCGGCGCAGGCCGGCCAGGGAGGGGCGCACGTAGACGTGGGTGATGCCCGGCACGGGCGAGTGACCGAGCAGCGCTGCGATGTCGCCCCATCCCACGCCCGCCTCGCCGGCGGTGGTGGCGAACGTCCGCCGGAGATCGTGTGGCGTGGCGTGCTCGGCGATGCTCGCCTCCTCCAGCAGCGCCGCGAACCCCTCCCGGGGGGTGTCGACGTGCCCCGCCCGGCGTGTCGCGGAGGGGAACACGAACTCGCTGCTGATGGCCGCCTCCCGCCGGCGCTGCAGCACCCTCATGACGGTGCCGCACAGGGGGACGGACAGCGGCCGGCCGGCCTTCATGCGCTCGCCGGGGATGTGCCAGACCCGCTCTTCGAAGTCAATCTCGCTCCACCGCAGCCCGTTGATGGCCCCAGCACGCGCGCCGGTGAACAACGCCACCAGCACCCAATCCGCGGCCGTCTCGCCGGCCCGCGCCTGGCACACGTCCAGCAGCGCCCGAATCTCCCCGGGCCGCAGCACGCGGGCCCGGGAGTTTTCCTGATGCCGGGGCGCCGCGAGCGCCGGGTTCGCCAGCTCCAGGCCGTAGTGCCGCCGCGCGTGGTTGTACAGGACCGACAGCAGCGCCCGCACGCGATTGGCCGCCCCCGGGCCGCTGGTGGCCGTGATGCGCGCCAACCATTCGGTGACCGTGCGCGTGGTGATCTTCGACAGCGGCACCCCCGCGTGGGGCTGCAGGTGCTTGCGCCAGCGACCTTCATCGGTGCTCCAGCTGCGCTTGCGGCCCCGAGCGTGCCGCTCGTACAACGCCCACAGCTCCCCCAGCGTGGTTTCCCCCTTGAGGCGCCGCCGTTCGGCAACCACGCTGCGGCCCCCCACCAGCTGCTGGAGTACGGCCAGCGCCTTCTCTCTGGCGACCCGCAAGGGGGTTTCCGGCCACGGGCCGATGTAGACCCGCTCCAGCGCCCCCCCGTGGGGGCGCCTGAGAACGTAAAAAGACCGCTTGCCGGCGGGGGTGACCCTGAGGGTGAGACCCCGCACCTCCTCATCCCAAATTTCAAAACGCTGCTGGGACGGGGTGATCGAGGCGATGAAATTTTCCGTCAATCGGACAACAGCTCGGGTTTTCCTGGCCAAGGGGATCCTTCTGGGGTAACACCGGGGTAACAAACTGGGTAATAAAGGGGGTGACCACAGAGAAAGCATAGAACGTAAGTCGTTATCTGTCAATACACGGTACCACGCCAGAATACGCCATAGAGGCCAGGACTCGGACTTAAAATCCTCTGGGCCGAGCGCCCGTGCGGGTTCGAATCCCGCCTCCGGCACCAATCCCATCAAGTACGTACGCGGCGCACGGGACTCTGTGGCAATCCTGAACGCCACGCCGGGCGAACGCCGGGCTCACTGTTGCCAGGTGACTCCCAGGTGCAGGCCCACGTCGGGGCTGTTGTCGTAAAAGAGCAGGTTCTCCAGCAGGCCCACCTCGACGCACCAGTTACTGCCCACCCGCCGCTTGAGCCCCAGCGTGGCTTCGAAGCTCCACTGTCCGAAATCCCCGTAGCCTCTGGCGGTGGGCGAGGTGGCCAGACCCTGGAGTAACCAGGAGGTACGGGGTGAGAGGCGGTACTCCACGGCGGTGAAGAGCGAGTACTGCACCCGGTTGAGCTGGATTGGCAGCGGCAGCCGTTCGTGGTAGCGCATCCCGGCCACCATCCCGTGCACGGCCAGGCGGGGGGTGGCAGTGGCAGCGCTCAAGGTGAACCCGAAGTCATGCCCCCCGGTGGAGTACAGCGTATTGGTGCGCTGAAGCGGCGGCTTGAACATCGCCCCGGCTACCACGGTCACGCCCCCTCCGAGGCAGCCGCCCAGACACACCCGGCCATGCAGGATGGGATCCTCGCCGCCCCAGCCCGAGCGACCGTGGCGCAGCTCGAAGTCCGGACGGCCCTCCCTGCCTTTCACCCACACCCGGTACTGGTTGCGCGGCTGGCTTTCCCGCTGCCCGTTGGACAGGGAAAAGAAGCGGTGGAACCCCTCGATGGTGCGATCCAGGACGCCGCCCCACCGGTAGGAGAAGGGCAGCTCCACCCCCACCTCCAGGCGCGGGCTCACCCCGTAGGCAACGCGGGTAGCCACCCGCACCGCCTCGGCATCCACCACGAAGCGCTCGGGGTCGTAGGCAAAGTAGTTGGTCCAGCTCACCAGCTCCGCCACCCGAAAACTTCCCCGCGGAGCCAGGAGGGCCAGCTCGGGGGTGGGGGACAGGCGCAGGATGGTGGCCGGAGAGTGGGCACGCAGGCTCAAGGGGCCAAGCGCTCCCTGCAGGGGCTGATCGCCGCCCCAGGCGAAACCCGCGTTGGATAGGGCCAGCAGGGCCGCGGAGATCCAGGTAGCAGCCCGGTTGTCGACCCTGCCCCTCCGCCGCACGGGGCACCTCCCCTGCAGGCGCTACGCTTCCCTCTCGCCCCCCTCCTCCTCGTCGGGGATGGCGGGCAGGGCGTAGAGCAGCAGCTCATCGCCAAAGGGCACGACGGCGACACGGGCGTGCTGGGCGAGAAGGGCGTCATCCGGCCACGGTGTGCCGGCCCTGGTAAACGGCCGAAACGACCAGGGCAACTCCAGCTCCTCCACCGGGGCCAGCCACTCGGGCACGATGATCTGGGGACGCTCGTCGGCCTCATCGTCCACCGCCCGGAATTCGATCTCCTCCGCCGGCCGCCGCGCCAGCAGCAACGCCGCAGCCACGTCCTCGCTGGCCGCATCGATGAGCTCGTTGACCACTTCTTCCACCGTTTCCACTGCGGCTTCCAGGTACTCCTCCGGCCCCTCCAGGTCGGCGAACACGGACAGGTGGAAACCGTGGTCATCGAGGGCGTCGGCGGTCCCCAGCCATACCTCGACGGCTTCGGCGCCCTCCTCCTCCGGTTCCAGGGTAATGCTCTGGCCGAAGATGCGATCACGAGCCGCCAGGGCGGTCAGAATGTCCTCCGGGGTGGCCGCCGGCAGCTCGATCTCCCACTCGTGTTCCATGGCCTTGGTCATGATCCCTCCCGCGCTCGGCGCGAAGGGTGAAGAGTACACGACTCTCGCCAGCGCGAAAAGCGCTCGCCATGCTAGCGTGCCGCGGCCCACTCCTGCAACGAGCGTGGCGGGCCCAATCCTTTCTGCAGCAGCGCAATGGCCTCCGCCGCGGCAAACGCCCCGGCCACCGTGGCCACGTAGGGGATGCGGTACTCCAGGGCCCCGCGCCGGATGGCCGTCCCGTCCCGGTGCGCCCGGGAGCCGCTGGCGGTGTTCACCACCAGGGCGATGTCGCCGTTGATCATGGCGTCCACCACGTGGGGCCGCCCCTCGGAAACCTTGTTCACCACCTCCAGCTCGAGCCCAGCCTCCCGGCATACCGCCGCGGTCCCCCGCGTGCCCACCAGGGAGAACCCCAGCTCCAGCAGGCGCGCCGCCAGGGGCACGGCGCGCGGCTTGTCGAGGTCGGCCAGGGAGAGGAACACCCGCCCCCGGCAGGGCAGGGCCAGTCCCGCCGCCAGGGCCGCCCGGGCGTAGGCCTCCCCGAAGCTGCGGGCCATCCCCATGACCTCGCCGGTGGAGCGCATCTCCGGCCCCAGCCGCGGGTCCACCCCGGGGAAGCGGTCGAAGGGGAACACCGGCATCTTCACCGCCACCCCCAGAGGCACGCCGTCCCGCACGTCGAGCTCCGCCAGGCGTGCGCCGCAGCACACCCGCGCCGCCAGGACCGCCCACGGCACGCCGGTGGCCTTGGAGATGAACGGCACCGTGCGGGAGGCGCGGGGGTTGGCCTCCAGCACGTACACCGCCCCGTCCCGCACCGCCAGCTGCACGTTCAAAAGGCCCACCACCCCGAGCTCCCGGGCCAGGGCGCGGGTGATGCGGCGCACCTCGGCCAGCACCTCCAGGGAGAGGGACACGGGCGGCAACACGCAGGAGGAGTCCCCCGAGTGCACCCCCGCCTCCTCGATGTGCTCCAGCACACCGCAGATGACCACCTCGCGGCCGTCGGCCAGGGCGTCCACGTCGATCTCCACCGCCCGCTCCAGGAAGCGGTCCAGCAGCACCGGGTGCTCGGGGGCCGCCGCCCACCCCCGCTGCCAGGTCTCCTCCAGCTCGCTCTCCCGATACACCACCTCCATGC
>JABRVY010000060.1:0-1068 GCA_039961755.1 Acidobacteriota bacterium
GACCGCCGACGGAGCTGCCCTCGGGGTGAGCCGGGGTGTTGAGGATGGCCCGCCCGTCCGCGAGCGCCGCCAGGGCGCTCACCTGGCCCGCCAGACGCACGGGCCCCTGCCAGCGGCCCTGCCGCCAGTGGAAACCCTCGCCGGCGGAGGCATCCCACAGCCACGCCCCCCCGGCGGCGTAGGCCGCCAGGAGTACGGCGCGCGGGTGGGCGTCGGCGGTGGCCGGCCAGGGGAGGGGGATGTAACGCTCCGGTCTTCCGCCGGCCGCCAGCACGACGATGCGCCCCTGGCCTGGCTCGGTCACCCAGAGTCGGCCCGCCGCGCTACTGACGAGCTGCGAGCCGGGGGCGGGGGCGTGCGAAAACTGCACCTGTTCGACGGGGCCGGCGAGCTCGAGCGGGGAAAAGCCGGGGGGGGTGGTCCCCCCCCCGGCCAGGCCGGCTCCCAGGTTGAAAGCCAGGACGGCGATCAGCGTCATGGATTGATCTTCTCCTTGGGGCACTCCCGCACCCGTGTTCGAGTTTCCGTACAGTCGCTCCCGCAGGACTCGGTCCAGGTGCAGCGCACCGAGCCCCCCTCGGCGCTGCAGCTTCCTCCCCAGCCGTAGCTGGGCGTAGAGCAGGAAACGCTACCACCGCCAGCGCAGGACATGGAGACGCTGCACTGCTGGCTGACCGCGACACCGGCCCAGCTCAGCAGGCCAGCGCCGAGCACGGCGATGGCAACTGATTGACGAAGAAACACTTTGGGTCCACGGTTCACGCAACTCTGTACTGGCTCTTTCATTGGCCAACCTCACCTTGCTGTGGTTTTCCGGCCGCGGCCCGGAGTGGCCGGGGATTCTCTCTCTCTCTCTCTCTCTCTGCCTTGTCAAGCCCCCGGCGCTGCCTCGCTGCAGCGGCGCGGTGAGCGAAGGCGCGCGTGCCCCCTCGGGCGGTCTGTTGGTACGGATCAAGGATAATCCAGCCATGGGGAGAGATGTGGAGGCGCGGGCGCGGCGGCAGCTTCTGGCGCTGGGGTGGGCCTGTGGGGTGGCACAGGCCCACCCCAGCGCCAGAAGCTGCCGCC
>JABRVY010000061.1:0-28246 GCA_039961755.1 Acidobacteriota bacterium
GGGCAAAACGTCAACAAGGTGGCGACGCGGGTGACCCTCTTCTTCGACCTGGAGGGGGCAAAAGGACTGGCGGCGGAGCACAAGGAGCGCATCCGCCAGCGGCTGGCTACCCGCATCTCCCGCGACGGGGTGCTGCGGGTGGCCTGCCAGCGCCACCGCAGCCAGTCGGCCAACCGCCAGGCAGCCATGGAGCGCCTGGTGGAGCTGCTCCAGCAGGCGCTGCGCGAGGATGCGGCGCGCACCCCGACCCGGCCGCCCCGCGCGGTGAAGGAGCAGCGGCTCGCCGACAAGCGGCGCCGCGCCGACCGCAAGCGGGAGCGGCGGGTCGCCTGGGAGGACTCGTGAGGGGGTTTCCATGTCATTCTTGAACAGGGTCTTGGGCATTGCCGGGGGGAGCTCCTTCCCGGCCCGCGACAGCGGCGAGACGGCCACCGTGCGCAAGATCGTCGCCGAGCTGGAGGCCCTGCCACCCGAGCAGGCGCGCTACATCGCCACCTTTGCCGCCATCCTGGCGCGGGTGGCCTACGCCGATCTGGCCATCTCCGAGGAGGAGATCGCCCGCATGGAGGCCATCCTCCAGGAGGTGGGAGGGCTGTCGGAGAGCCAGGCGGCGCTGGCGGTGCACATCGCCAGGGAGCGCAACGTGCTCTTCGGCGGCACGGAGAACTTCCTGCTCACCCGCGAGTTCGCCGCCATTGCCAGCCGCGAACAGATCGATAGGCTGCTCCACTGCGCCTTTGCCGTGGCGGCGGCGGACGGCTCCATTGCCGTGGTGGAGGAGGAGCGCATCCGCCAGGTGGCCACCGAGCTCAAGGTGTCCCATCGGGAGTACATCGACATCCGCGCCCGCTACAGCGCCCAGCGGGAGGTGATGCAGCAACTGCGGGCCCAGCGGCAGGGACAGTAGGACCGCCGGGCGTTTGGCCCGATTCTTGCTCTGCGATCGAGGTGCACCCCTCGTGAGGGTGCGGGAAGGAGGACGCCATGACCTGGACAGTTCGCCATGTTGCCGCCAGTGGGTTGATCGCCCTCTCGAGTCTTGCCGTCGCTATCACCGCCGAGGAACCGCCGGTGGATCCGGTGGTCAAGGCGGTGAGCACGGCCAACGAGAAGCTCATCGGCTGGCAAACCAAGGAAGCCCGGGAGGCCCTCGATCCCATCAAGGACAAGGCCGCCGACAACGCCACCGTGGCCGCTGCCCTCGCCCAGGTGCTGGTGCAGGAGAAGAAGTACCCCGACGCGGTCAAGCAGATGGAGGCGGCCGCCAAGCTGGCGCCGTCGGATGCGGGGCTGCAGCTCTCCCTGGGGGACACCCTGCTGCTGGTGCGGCGCAACGCCGACGCCACCGCCGCCTTTCGCCGCGCTGCCCGGCTCGCCGAGGAGGCGGTGAAGAAGGACGAGAAGGACACCCGCGCCCTCTTCCAGCTGGCCCAGGCGCAGCAGCGCCTGCGGGAGTTCGACAAGGCCGCTGCCACCCTCGCCAAGCTGGTGGAGGCCAGCGAGGGCAAGGACACCATGGCGCTCTACGAGCTGGGGGTGACCCAGACCTTCCAGGGGAAGTGGCAGGAAGCCTTCGATGCCCTCTCCAAGGCGCTGGAGAAGAACAAGGGAATCGCCTACGCCTACTACTACCGCGGCCTGGCGGCCGAGAAACTCAACCGCAAGGACGTGCTCATCAACGACATGAGCCGCTTCCTGGCGCTCGCCCCGGGCGCCCCCGAGGCCTCCCGGGCGCAGGCCATCCTGAACGCCGCCCGCCGCTGACGGCGGCGGGCGCCAGCCCACCGGCGGCGCGAATCAACCGCGTTCCCACCATGCCCGGATTTCCCCCCCAGCAGCCCGGGGGGAAATCCAGCGTCTCGGAGGGGAGGTCGGGGTCGGGAGCCGATTTCATCGGGGATGGGGTGCTGCGCCCTTGCTACACTCGGGCCCCTGGCTGCAGTGGCCGGCAGGCCGTGACCAGAAGCGTGAGCGGGACGGGCAACCGACATGAATCACAGGGAGATCACCGGCTTCATTTGGGGGGTGGCGGATCTCATCCGTGACACCTTCAAGCGCGGCAAGTACCAGGACGTCATCCTGCCACTTACCGTGCTGAGGCGCCTCGACTGCGTGCTCGCCCCCACCAAGGAGAAGGTCCTCGAGACCAAGGCGCAGTACAGCGGCAAGATCGAGAATCTCGACCCGTTGCTGCGCAAGGCCTCCGGGTTCGCCTTCTACAACACCTCGCGTTACGACTTCGACAAGCTGCTGGCCGACGCGCCGCACATCGCCGCCAACCTGCGCAACTACATCGCCGGATTCAGTGCCAACATGCGTGAGGTGCTGGAGAGATTCGATTTCGACAACACCATAGCCAAGCTCGACGAGGCGGGGCTGCTGTTTCAGGTGCTGGAGCGCTTCAAGAACGTGGATCTGCACCCGGACCGGGTCGACAACCCCACCATGGGCACGATCTTCGAGGAGCTGATCCGCAAGTTCAACGAGGCGCTTAACGAAAACCCCGGCGAGCACTTCACCCCGCGCGACGTGGTGCACCTGATGGTGGACCTCATGCTGGCCGGCGACGAAGAGCGCATCCGCCGGCAGGGCATCGTGTGCACGGTGTACGACCCCTGTTGCGGATCGGGTGGCATGTTGATGATCGCCAAGGAGCACATCACCGTGGGCTGGCGCCGCAACGGCGAGGTCATCGCCCCGCCCCTCAACCCGGCGGCCGACATCCACCTCTTCGGTCAGGAGGTGAACCCCGAGACCTGGGCTGTCTCCAAGTCCGACCTCTTCATGAAGGATCCCACCGGTCGCGACGCCGACAACATCGCCTACGGCAGCGTACTCTCCAACGACCGCCACGCCGATCGGAGGTTCGACTACCTCATTGCCAACCCACCCTACGGCAAGGACTGGAAACGCGACGAGGACGCCGTGCGCGCCGAGCACGAGCGCGGCGCGGCGGGGCGCTTCGCGCCGGGGCTGCCGCGCATCAGCGACGGGCAGCTGCTGTTCCTGCTGCACATGCTGGCGCACGCCAAGGCCCCGCAGGAGGGGGGCTCCCGCATCGCCATCATCATGAACGGCTCGCCGCTCTTCACCGGTGATGCCGGCAGCGGCGAGAGTGAAATCCGGCGCTACATCCTCGAAAACGATCTGCTCGAAGCGCTGATCGCCTTGCCCGAGCAGCTCTTCTACAACACCGGCATCGCCACCTATGTGTGGGTGCTCACCAACCGCAAACGGCCCGAGCGTCGGGGCAAGGTGCAACTCATCGACGCCACCTCCTTCTGGGCGCCCATGCGCAAGAGCCTGGGCGACAAGCGACGTGAGATTTCGCCCCAGCACGCACAGGACATCGTGAGGATCCTCAAGGATTTCAGGGATGGCGACAGGCGCCGGGTGACGAAGGACGGCAAGGAGGAAGAAGTGGTCGTCAGCCGCATCTTCCCGACCACCCACTTCGGCTTCCGCAAGATCACCGTCGAACGGCCGCTGAAGCTCAACTTCCAGGCCAGCCCCGAGCGCATCGCCCGCCTGGACGATGAGAAGGGCTTCCGGGCGCTGGCGGAGTCCAAGAAAAAGGGGGACGCCGGCGCCAGAGAGGCGGCCGAAGGCCGCCGGCTGCAGGACGCCATCCGCGCGCTGCTCGGCCAACTGCCGCCCACCCTGTTCCAGGATCGGGACGAGTTCGAACAAATGCTCGATGCCGCAGCCCGCCAGGCCGGCGTGAAGCTCCCGGCGCCGGCGCGCAAGGCGATCCTCTCTGCCCTCTCCGAGCGCGACGAGACGGCCGCCATCTGCCGCGACAACGAGGGCAACCCCGAGCCCGATCCCGAGCTGCGCGACAGCGAGAGCGTGCCGCTGCCCGCCGGCGACGATCCCGTGGATGCGGAGGGCGTGCCGGCAAGCGTGCGCGCCTTCTTCGAACGCGAGGTCGAACCCCACGTGGGCGACGCCTGGATCGACACCAGAAAACGTGACGGAAGGGACGGCAAGGTCGGCGTCGTCGGCTACGAGATCAACTTCAACCGCTACTTTTACCGCTACACCCCGCCCCGGCCCCTGGAGGAGATCGAGGCGGACATCCGCGCCTTGGAGCAGGACATCGTGCGGATGCTGGCGGAGGTGACGGGTAGGTTGCCCGCGCAATGACTCAAAATGTCGGCAGGTAGCTCTGAAGTGCCGACCTATTGCGCGGTTGGTCCTTGACGGGCGGGCGTGACACATGTTACATTGTCTCGGCATCTCAAAATGGAAGCCGAGGACTTGTGCACGACAGAGCAAAACTTCTAGACCCGGTCCAGGAGCTGATGCAGCGGATGGGGATCGCCCGCTCCCGGGACCTGGAGCAGGCAGGGGTTTCGAGGACGCAGCTGCGGCGGCTGGTCTCCCGCGGGCTCCTCGAACGGGTGGGCCGCGGTCTTTACCGGGTACCGGAGGCCCCTGTCACCGAGCGTCAACACCTCGCGGAAGCGGCGCGCCGGGTGCCGGGGGGCGTTATCTGCCTGCTGTCGGCGCTGCGTTTTCACGGGCTCACGACCCAGAACCCGTTCGAGATCTGGATGGCCATCGACCGCAAGGCGTGGCGGCCGCGGCTGGAGCACCCCCGTTTGCGGCTGTTCTACCTCTCCGGCCCCGCGCTGAAGGAGGGAGTCGAGGAGCATCGCATTTCGGCAGTGACCGTGCGCGTGTTCAGCGCGGCCAAGACCGTGGCTGACTGCTTCAAGTTCCGCAACAAGATCGGGATCGACGTGGCAGTGGAAGCGCTGCGGGAGTACCGGAAGATGTATCCCAAGCAACTGGAGATCGTCTGGCGGTTCGCTGAAGTGGACCGCGTGACCCGCGTGATTCGGCCGTATCTGGAAGCGATGGGATGAACCCGGCGCCGGAACGCAAGAATCCTGCCGCGTCAGTGCGGGCGCGACTGCTGAACCTGGCGCGCCAGCGCAAGGAGGAGTTCCAGCTCGTGCTCTCCGAGTTCGCCATCGAGCGACTGCTCTACCGGATCGGGGTTTCCGCCCAGGCGGAGCGGTTCGTGCTGAAGGGGGCGATGCTCTTCAAACTGTGGCCCGGGGAGCCTCACCGTGCCACCTGGGATCTCGACCTCCTCGGCCGCGGGGCAAGTGGAGTCGCCGACGTGCTGGCGGTCGTCCGCGAGTTCTGTGCGATCGAGTGTTTCGACGGGATCGTATTCGATCCGGCCTCGGTCGCAGGTGAGGAGATTCGTTCGGCGGACGAGTACGCGGGGGTGCGGGTTCGGCTGTACGCCTGGCTCGACCAGGCGCGCATTCCGGTGCAGGTGGATGTGGGCTTTGGCGACGCCGTGGTTCCTCCTCCCCTGCGTGAGCGGTATCCGACGCTGCTGGGCCACCCGCCGCCCACCATCCTGGTGTATCCGCGCGAAGCGGTGGTGGCGGAGAAGCTCGAGGCGATGGTTTCCTTGGGCGTCATGAACAGCCGGATGAAGGACTTCTACGACGTGCAGGCGCTGGCGTCGCGCTTTGCCTTCGCAGGCCCGGCATTGACGCAGGCGGTGCGTGCGACCTTCCTCCGCCGGAAAACGCCCTTCCCCGCAGGGGAACCACTCGCCCTGACGCGCGAGTTTCTGGGAGCACCGGAGCGGCAGACCCAGTGGCGTGCCTTCCTCCGCCGCGGGCGCCTCGACGCCACACCCGACGCCGGCCAGCTGGCAGACTCGCTGCGCCGGTTCCTGGGGCCGGTTCTTGCTGCCGCAGCCAGGGGCGAGGTGCTACGAGCGAGCTGGCCGCCGGGCGGCCCGTGGCGGTGAGCGAGGAGGGAGGCGGAACGATGAAGGCGGAGCCCACGCGGCGCTACAAGCCCTACCCGGCCTACCGGGACTCTGGCGTCGAGTGGCTGGGGGAGATCCCGGCGCATTGGGAGGTGAGGCGGCTTCGGTTCGCCAGCAAGTGTAACCCGGCGCCGAGCGAGGTGCGAGGTCTCCGCGGTGACACCGAGGTTTCGTTCGTGCCGATGGAGGCAGTCGGTGAGTACGGAGGGCTTTCCCTCGACGAAACGAAACAACTTGCGGACGTGAATGCTGGTTACACGTACTTTTGCGACAGTGACGTTATTGTTGCTAAAATCACACCGTGTTTTGAGAACGGGAAAGGAGCGCTCGCGGCTGGCCTGCTGAACGGCATAGCTTTCGGAACGACGGAGTTGCACGTTCTTCGTGCGAGTGAGCGAGTGGATCCCTCCTTTCTCTTCTACGTCACGATCAGCGACGAATTCCGCCGACTCGGGGAGGCGCACATGTATGGCGCCGGTGGCCAGAAGCGCGTATCCGAGTCGTTTGTCCGTAACTTCTCGCCTGCCTTCCCCCCGTTGGTCGAGCAGCGGGCTATTGCCGCCTTCCTCGACCGGGAGACGGCGAAGATCGATGCGCTGGTGGCGAAGAAGGAGCGGCTGATCGAGCTGCTGCAGGAGAAGCGCACCGCCCTCATCACCCGCGCTGTCACCAAGGGCCTCGACCCGGACGTCCCCATGAAGGACTCCGGCGTCGAGTGGCTGGGGGAGATTCCGGCGCATTGGGAGGTGAAGAAGTGGCGCTACTGCTGCCGCGTGACAGAGGGACAGGTTGCGCCAGGCGATGAGCGGTTTCGGGATAGGATCTTGATAGCGCCCAATCACATCGAGTCGGCTACGGGTCGGATCCTCTACACCGAGACGGCAGATGAGCAAGGGGCGATCAGCGGGAAGTACCTGGTCGAACCGGGCGACATCATTTACTCTAAGATCAGACCTGCCCTGAACAAGGTTTGTGTTGCGGGCGGCTACTGGCTTTGCAGTGCAGACATGTACCCGGTGGCCGTCACCGAGCAACGCCTAGCAGCGAAGTTCTTGCTTTACTTCATGCTCTCTCAACCTTTCGTGCGCCTAATGGTGGACGAGTCGATGCGGGTGGCCATGCCGAAGGTAAACCGCGAGAATCTGGCGGCCTGTCCTTTGATCATCCCTAGTCCCGACGAGCAACGCGCCATCGCCGCCTTCCTCGACCGGGAGACGGCGAAGATCGATGCCCTTATCGCCAAGATCCGCGAGGCCATCGAGCGGCTCCAGGAGTACCGCACCGCCCTCATCTCCGCCGCGGTGACGGGTAAGATTGACGTACGAGAGCAGATGTCGTGAACCGGGTGGCGGTGCAGCCGGAGCTGGTGCGTTGGGCGCTGGAGCGCTCGGGGCGGAGCGTCGAGGGGCTCACGGCGAAGTTCCCGCGACTTGCCGCCTGGGAACGGGGCGAGGCGCAGCCGACCCTCAAGCAGCTCGAGCAGTTGGCCAGGGCGACCCACACGTCGGTCGGTTTCTTTTTCCTGCGCGAGCCGCCGGTCGAGGGTGTGCCGATCCCGGATTTCCGCACCGTCGGCGGTGCGCGACGCGAGCGGCCGAGCGCGGACCTGCTGGACACCATTTATCTCTGCCAGCAGCGGCAAGACTGGTATCGCGACTTCGCGCGCACGATGGGCGAGCCGGAACTTCCCTTCGTCGGCTCGGCGCGGCTCGAAGACGACGTTGTCGCCACGGCCGCCAGCATCCGTCGGGCGCTCCGCTTCGATCCTGCCGAGCGCGCGGGCATGCCGACCTGGACCGAAGCTCTCTCGCGTTTCATCGAGCAGGCCGACGACCTGGGCGTACTCGTCATGGTCAACGGTGTGGTGGGCAGCAACAACCGCCGCAAGCTCAACCCCGAGGAGTTCCGGGGTTTCACGCTTGCCGATCCGCTGGCGCCGCTGGTCTTCATCAACGGCGCCGACACCAAGGCGGCGCAGATGTTCACCCTGGCCCACGAGCTGGCCCATGTGTGGTTGGGGCAGACGGCGCTGTCCGACGTTTCGCCCGCCTCGGTCCCAGCTCAGCGCGTCGAGTCCTGGTGCAACCGGGTGGCGGCGGAGTTGCTGGTGCCCCTCGCCGAGCTGCGCGAGGTGCTTCCCCAGGGCGACGCGCTCGCTGGGGTGCCGGACCTCGCCCGCCGCTTCA
The DNA here is from genome assembly GCA_039961755.1 of Acidobacteriota bacterium. Lineage (GTDB taxonomy): Bacteria > Acidobacteriota > Thermoanaerobaculia > Thermoanaerobaculales > Thermoanaerobaculaceae > CALEVZ01. The sequence goes on from JABRVY010000061.1 coordinate 7,990, forward strand.
AGGTAAGCACGCTTGTCATCCTGCGGCGACTGGTGGATGCGCAGCGCCTGTCGTGGCAGGCGTTCGAGGAGGCGTACGAGGCGGAGCTGGAACGGCTGCGGGCACAGCCCAGGACGAGTGGCGGCAACTTCTACCTCACGCAGGCGGCCCGCCTCTCTCGCCGCTTCGCGCGCGCGCTCATCATGAGCACGCTGGAGGGCCAGACGCTGTACCGCGACGCCTTCCGCATGTTGGGGATCGCTCGCGAGGCGACCTTTCGCGAGCTGGGCCACCAGCTCGGGGTGGGCTACTGATGGCCTACCTCCTGGATGCGAACGTCTTCATCGAGGCCAAGGGGCGCCACTACGGCTTCGACTTCTGCCCGGCCTTCTGGGACTGGCTCGTGGAGCAGAACCGCGCGGGGCTTGTCTACAGCATTGAGAAGGTTGGCGACGAGCTCCTCGCAGTGGATGACGAGCTCTCCGCCTGGGCGAGCGCCCGCGGCGAGGCGTTCTTTCTAAGACCCGACGCCACGCTGTTTCCCGCGCTGGCCGCAATCAGCAGCTGGGCCAGCGGGCAGCGCTACGAGCCGGCGGCGGTGAGCACGTTCCTTCAGGGAACCGACTACTACCTGGTTGCCCACGCGCACGCGGGCCGGCACACGGTGGTTACCCACGAGGTGCCGTCGGCGTCAACGCGCAAGATCAAGATTCCGGATGCCTGTATCAGCTTGGGTATCAAGTGCATGACACCGTTCGAGATGCTTCGCCGGGAGCGCGCTCGCTTCGTGCTGGGGAAGGAAGGTACCCCATGAGTGCCGGGATGTTTGGGGCGCTTCCGCGAGGCCATGAAGCGGCTTCAGGGGTACCGCACCGCCCTCATCTCCGCCGCGGTGGCAGGCAAGATTGACGTGCGGGAGGAGATGTCGTGAACCGGGTGGCGGTGCAGCCGGAGCTGGTGCGCCACGGTATTATCGGGGCTCGCCACTCGCTCTCCCCCGTGGGCGGTCAGTTCGTGTCTCGGGCTTGTCTATTCACACTTTGCCATCGAAGTCTTAATATTGTGTCGTGCTATTTTGGAACGCTGAACAGGGGGGAGGTTAGCTCATAGTGAAGCGCGGCGAGAGCGGCCGCTATGAGGTGACCGCCGTGGGCGGCGAGAGGGTGCGTGCGTTCGTTCCCACGCCGCTCCCGCCCGATCCGCCCCTGGTGCTCGACGGCGGCCTGCAGCGCGCCCTGGAGGTCGCCACTCTCGCCCTGGGCCGGCTCGACGGCGTCTCGACCCTGCTGCCAGACCAGTCGCTCTTCCTCTACGCCTACGTGCGCAAGGAGGCGGTGCTGTCGTCGCAAATCGAGGGCACGCAGTCCTCCCTCTCGGACCTCCTGCTCTTCGAGCTGGACGAGGCGCCAGGCGTGCCGCTGGACGACGTGATCGAGGTCTCCAACTACGTCGCGGCGCTGAACCACGGGCTCAAACGACTGCGGGAGGGGTTCCCGCTCTCGAACCGGCTGATCCGCGAGATTCACGGGGTTCTGCTGTCGCGCGGGCGCGGCGCCGGCAAGAACCCGGGCGAGTTCCGCCGCTCGCAGAACTGGATCGGTGGAAGCCGCCCGGGCAACGCGGTGTTCGTCCCGCCGCCGCACACGGCGGTTCCCGACGCCATGACTGCCCTGGAGCGTTTCCTGCACGCCGAGGACGACGGCTTACCGACGCTGGCGCGCGCTGCCCTCGCCCACGTGCAGTTCGAAACGATCCACCCGTTCCTCGACGGCAACGGCCGGGTAGGTCGGTTGCTGATCACCTTTCTGCTCTGCCACGCCGGCGTGCTACGCGAGCCGCTGCTGTATCTGAGCCTGCACTTCAAGCAGCGCCGCGCGGTCTACTACGAGCTGCTGGACCGTGTACGGAGCGAAGGAGACTGGGAAGCCTGGCTCGCCTTCTTTCTCGAAGGGGTTCAGCAGACGGCGGAAGGTGCCGTGGCGACTGCCGAGAGGCTCGTCACGATGTTCGGGGTCGATCGTGGGCGTATCGAGGCGGCCGGGCGGCGGGCCAGCTCGGCGTTGCGGGTCCACGAAGCGATGAAGGCGAGACCCATCGCGTCCGTCAGGGAGGTGTGCCGCACGAGCGGCCTGTCCTTTCCCGCTGTGTCCTCGGCCATGGATCTCCTTGTCGAGCTCGGCATCGCCCGCGAGCTGACAGGTAAGCTGCGCAACCGCCTCTTCGCGTACGACGGCTATCTGAAGATTCTGAACGAAGGAACCGAAAGGCCATGAGCGTGCAGGTCTGCGAGCGTGCCTTCGAGGATGCGATCGAGCGAGCACTTCTCGCGCATGGTCCGGACGCCTACCCCGGTGAGGCGAGCGGTACCAGCGAAGCGCTCCCCCCCACGTGGGGCGATACCCCATCTGGCGGCTACCGCCGGCGCCAGCCGGACGAGTACGACCGCGCCCTGTGTCTGCTGCCGCGCGACGTGCTGGATTTCGTCCTCGCCACCCAGCCCGGAGAGTGGCGCAAGCTCTCCCACCACCACGGCAAGGAGGCGGTGGCCGGGTTGTTTCTCAGGCGCCTCGCCGCCGAGATCGGGCGTCGTGGGGCCCTGGCGGTGCTCAGGAACGGCATCAAGGACTCGGGGTGTAAGTTCCGGCTGGCCCACTTCCGCCCGGCCAGCGGCCTGAACGAGGAGGCCCGCCGGCTGTACCGGGCCAACCTGTTTTCGGTGGTGCGCCAGCTCCGCTACAGCACCAACAGCGACAAGAGCCTCGACCTGGTGCTGTTCCTGAACGGCATTCCCATCTTTACCGCCGAACTCAAGAACCCCCTCACCGGCCAGAACGTCGAGGACGGCATCCGCCAGTACAAGACCGACCGCGACCCGCGCGAACCCCTGTTCACCTACGGCCGCTGCCTGGCCCACTTCGCGGTGGATCCGGAGCTGGTGTTCGTCACCACCCACCTGCAGGGCGCGAAGACGCGGTTCTTGCCCTTCAACCAGGGCAGATTCGGCGGTGCCGGCAACCCACCGGTGTCACCCACGCGGCCGGGCTACGCGACCGCCTACCTGTGGGAACAGACCTGGGCGCGCGACAGCGTGCTCGAGCTGGTGCGCCAGTTCATCCACGAGGTCGAGGAGGAGGACGAGAAGGGCCGCAAGAACGGCACGCGCTCCCTCATCTTCCCGCGCTATCAGCAGCTGGACTGCGTGCGCAAGCTGGTCGCCGATGCCCGCACTCGGGGCACCGGACAGCGCTACCTCATCCAGCACTCGGCCGGCAGCGGCAAGAGCTTCACCATCGCCTGGCTCGCCCACCAGCTGGCGACGCTCCACGACGCGGCCGACCGGCGCGTCTTCGACTCCATCGTCGTCGTCACCGACCGCCGCGTGCTGGACCGCCAGCTGCAGCGGACGATGCGGCAGTTCGAGCAGACCCTGGGGGTGGTGGAAAACATCGACACCACCTCGCGGCAACTGAAGGAGGCGCTGGAGTCAGGCAAGACCATCATCGTGACGACGCTGCAGAAGTTCCCGGTGATCGCCCAGGAGATCGGCGAGCTGGCCGGCCAGCGCTTCGTGGTGATCGTGGACGAGGCACACTCATCGCAATCGGGCGAGAGCACGAAGAGCATGAAGGCAGTGCTTTCCGCCAGCTCCCTCGCCGATGCCGAAGCCGAGGAGGCGGCGGCCGCCACGCCCGAGGAGGAGCTGGAGAGCGCCATCCTGGCCGAGATGGAAAGACGCGGGCGGCTTCCCAACGTCTCGACCTTTGCCTTCACGGCAACGCCCAAGCCGAAGACGCTGGAGCTGTTTGGAAGCCGGCGCTCAGACGGGAAGTTCGCGCCGTTTCACCTCTACAGTATGCGGCAGGCGATCGAGGAGGGGTTCATCCTCGATGTGCTGGCCAACTACAGCACGTACAAGGCGTACTGGCGGCTCCTCAAGACCACCGCCGACGACCCCCGCTACGACCGGCGCAAGGCCGAGTACCTGCTCAAATCCTTTGTCGAGCTGCACCCCCACGCCATTGACGAAAAGGTGAGGATCTGCGTCGAGCACTTTGCCGCACAGGTGCAGAACGAGATCGGCGGTAAGGCCAAGGCGATGATCGTCACCCGCTCGCGCCTGCACGCCGTGCGTTACAAGCTGGCTGTGGACCGCTACTTCACCGGGCGCGGATATCCCTTCCGGGCGCTGGTGGCCTTCTCGGGCACGGTGAGGGACGGCGGCATGGACTACACCGAGTCCAACATGAACGGCTTTCCCGAAACGCAGACCGCCAAGATCTTCGAGTTTCCCGAATACCGGTTCCTGGTCGTCGCCAACAAGTTCCAGACCGGCTTCGACCAGCCGCTGCTGCACACCATGTACGTGGACAAGAAGCTCGGCGGCGTCAACGCCGTGCAGACCCTGTCGCGTCTGAACCGCATTCACCCGGAAAAGAAGGGCACCATGGTGCTCGACTTCGCCAACGACGCGGCGGAGATCAAGGCGGCGTTCGAGCCCTACTACGAGACGACGCTGCTCTCCGAGGCCACCGACCCGAACCTGCTTTACGAGCTGCAGACCCGGCTTGCGAGCTTTCCGGTCTACACCGATGAGGAAGTGGAGGCCTTCGCCCGGGTCTACTTCGACTCCCGGGCCACCCAGGACAGGCTCTACTCGGTGCTGGCGCCGCTGGTGGCACGCTTTTGCGATCTCTCCGAGGACGAGCGCGCTGACTTCCGCGGTCAGCTCACCGACTACGTGCGGCTCTACGCCTTCCTCGCCCAGGTGCTCACCTTTGTCGATACCGATCTCGAGAAGCTCTACGTCTTCGCGCGGCACCTGCGCCGCCTGCTGCCCGCGGACCGTGACAGGCTGCCGCGCGAGGTGCAGCAGAATATCGACATGGAGTCCTACCGCATCCAGCAGACCGGCAGTGGCAGGATCGCGCTGGAGCGGACCTCGGGCGTACTGGAACCGGTGAGCACGAAGGGTGCGTACTCCAGCGCGCCCGAGGAGCTGGAGGCCCTCTCGCGCATCATCGCCGAGCTGAACGAACGCTTCGGGCTGGCCCTGGGTGGCGAACACCGGGTGACCCTGGGTCAGATGATGCAAAAGCTCGACGAGGACGCCTCGCTCGACGCCGCGGCCCGCGTCAACACCCCCGAGAACGTGCGCCTGGCTTTCGATTACAAGGTGGAGCAGATCATCCAGGGCATCGTGGACTCCAACTTCGAACTGTACCGGCGCATCACCGACGACCGCGCCTTCGGGGAGGCGCTGAAGGACTTTCTCTTCGAGCTGTACCTGCGCCCTCGCCGGGACGCGGCGAGACACCCCGACCGGCGGCCTCCGGTGGCGGCGTCGTCGAGCGGATGAGTCGGGCGTGAAGCTGCGCGCTCAGAACACCGAGCCGAAGCCGATGTAGAGCTTGTAGCGGGGGTCGGTGGGGCGGCGGTCGAGGGGCAGGGCGGCGTCCAGGCGCAGCACGCCGATGGGGGTGGCAGCCCGCAGGCCCACTCCGGTGGCCAGGGAGAGCTCCTTGAGGTCGATGCCCGAGGCCGACTCCCACACCTGTCCGGCGTCCACGAAGAGGAGGCCGGTGAGGTCCCACGGCAGGGCCAGGCGCAGCTCCTGGTTGAGCACCAGCAGCGCCTCGCCCCCCAGGGGGCGGCTGGTGAACCCCAGGTCCTCCTGGGGCCCCAGGCTCTCGGTGGGGTAGCCGCGCACCGAGAACTCCCCCCCGGCAAAGAAGCGCTCCGAGCGGATAAGCTCCTGCCCCCCGCCGGTGCGAGCCACCCCCAGCCGCAGGGAGGAGGCCCAGGTGAGGCTTTGCCCGGCCAGGCGCCCCAGGGGCAGGAACGACGCCACCTGGGCGAACAGGCGCCCGAAAGCCAAATCGGCCCCCAGGGCGCCGCCGGTGCCGGAGAGATCCAGGTTGGCCAGCAGCCCGCGACGGGCCAGCACCTTGTCGTCGCGGGAGTCGTAGGCCAGGCCCGCCCCCACGTAGGGGAGGGTGAGGGTGATGTCCAGGGGGAAGAAGTCGGTGCGCTCGAACAGGTGGGTGCGCTGCCAGCGGCCGTAGGTGCGCGCCAGCCAGTGCCCACCCAGGGGGCGGGAGAGCTGGAAGGTGAGGCGGGTGGAGTCCTCCACCAGCTCGGGCAGGAACTCCTCGCCCGGGGTGATGCGCCGGCGCACTTCCAGGTACGCCTCCGAGAGCACGCCGGTGCCCAGCACGTCGGGCGCGCTCAGGTAGAGGCGGCCGGCGCGAGTGGTGGAGTCGTAAAGGCCTCGTGCACCGAAGGTGAGGGCTCGCCCCAGCAGGTTGCGGTCCAGGTAGTCCACCACCGCCGCCGCCCCCCGCGAGGATTCCCAGCGCGCCCCGTAGGCCAGGGAGATGGGCGGGCGCTCCTCCAGCCGGTAGCGAACGGTGGCCGCCCCGGTGGGATCGCGGACCACCTCGTCGGTGACGCTGGCGAACAGTCCGGTGGCCAGTAGGCGGCGCCGTCCCTCCCGCACCCCCTCCAGGCGCAGGGGCTCGCCTACCTTCACCCCGGCCACCCGGCGGGCGGTGGCCGGCGAGGTGCGCGGCGAGTCGGCCAGCTCCACCGCCGCCACGGAAAAGGCCGACCCCGGCGAGATCTCGAAGGTGGCGGTCATCGCCAGCGCGTCGCCGGGATCGGGGGTGAAATCCGGCCGCACCCGCACGTCGGGGTGGCCGCGGGCGCGGTACCACTCGGCGATGCGCACCGCCCCGGCGGCCGCCTCATCCCGGCGCGCCGGGCCGCCCGCCGCCAGTCCGACCAGAGTCTCGAGGTGAGGCAGATCCTCCGGGCGCGCCCCGACGATGCGCACCTCCTCCAGGCGCTGGCGGGGGCCGGGGTCCACGGTGACGGTGAGGCGTTCGCCGCTGTCGTCCAGGGTGCGGCCGAGCACCCGCCCCGCCGGGTACCCCAGCGTCGCCAGGGTGGCGAGGAGGCGCCGGTCCGCCTCCGGCAGCCCGGCCGCCAGCTCCATCAGCTCCACGGTGCCGGCAAAGGCAGCGAGGAGCTGCATCTCCACCTCCTCCTCCACCCCGGCCAGGTGGACCTGCCGCAGGGAGTCCAGGCGCCGCCCGGGGGTGCTGGCGACGGTGACGGTGCGCGGCTGCTGGGAGGTGGCCGGGGTTGCGGTGACGGTGACCTGCGGCTCCAGGTAGGCCAGGCTGCGCCACACGCGCACCGCCGCCAGGCGCATCTCTTCCAGGGACTGAGCTTCCCAGATGCCGGAGCGGTAGAGCGAGGTGATGAGGGGGCGGGCGCCGGCGGGGGGCACCTCGCCCGTGAAGAGAATCGACACCGGGGCGCCGGGGTGTACCGCCACGTGCAGGTCGACGCGGGGCCGACGGCCGGCCAGCGGCCGCGCCTCCACCTGGACGTCGGCGTCGGGGTAGCCCAGCTGGCGCAACTGGTACTCCAGTTCCAGCTCCAGATCCAGCTCCACCCCCTCGGGCAGGGGGTCGCCGCGGGCCAGGCCCACCGTCCGGCGCAGGCGGCCGCGCGGCAGCTCGGGCGGCGCCTCCAGGACGAGGCGGCGCAGGGTGGGGCGGGGGGTCTCCTGGCGCCGACGGGTGCCGCCCAACTCCAGGGCCTGCTGCAGGGTGGCACCGCTGTTGCCCTCGTCGTTGGTGAAGACCTGGGCGGTGAGGGTGGACAGGCGCGGGAGGTTGTGCAGGTCCAAGAGATACGTTTGCCGCTCGGCGTTGCGCAGGTCCAGGGACACCGCGAAGGCCACCGAGGGGTTGAGATCCCGGGCGACGGTGAGGCGGGCCGAGGGGTCGGCCTCCCCGAACACCAGCACGGGCTCCAGGGAGATGCGCGCCGCCCCCCCCAGCGATTCCGACAGGGACGAGGCGATGGTTCCCCCCACCGCTCCGGCCGCCGCGGTGGCCAGCGCCGTCTCCAACCCGGCGCCCGCCGGGCCGGCGTCGGCCTCCAGCAGGGCGAGCGCCCCGCCGCTGTCGCGCCCCACCTTGGGATCGTCCAGGGAGGAGGTGACCGCCACCTCCAGCTGGGGGTCGGTCAGCGGGTTCCCGGTGAAGGTGGCCACCGCCCGATCCAGCCGCAGCGTCTGCCCCAGGGCGCGCACTACCCCGCCCGGGTCGACGCTGACCACCCCCTCGAGGTGGGGACTCCAGGCGGTGCCGCGGATGAACAGGTCGTCCCAGCGCAGGCGCAGGTCGGCCAGGTTGTTGCGCACCCGCACGCCGTCATCGGTGCGCACGGCGATATCCAGGTCGATGAGGTCCAGCTGGCCCCCCGCGGTCCCGGCAGTGGTGGGAGGGGCGAGCAGGAAGGGCAGCAGTTCGTGGCGCAGGGAGAGGGGGCGGTCCAGACGGCCGCGGGAGACCGCCACGGTGCCGTGGATGCGGCTGCGCCCCTCGGGGGGGAGCTCGGCCACCAGCTGGCCGTCCAGCTGCACCAGCACCCCGAAATCCAGGCGGAAGCGGGTGCCCGCGAGCTCCACCTGGGCCTCGCTGCGCCCGGAGGCCGACCGCGAGCCGATCACCTCCAGGCGACCGCCGTTCAAGGTGCCGCGGGAGGAGAAGAGGGCGTCGCCGGCGGCGGTGATGCCGGCGTCGACCGAGAGCCCCTCCAGGCGGGCGGCGTAGGGGGTGGGCCAGAAGAAGCTGGCGGCGGAGGCGTCCACGGTGAGCCCGGCGCGGGGAGAGGCGGGAGTCCCGGAGAGCCGGGCGTCCAGGTGCACCGGCCCGCTGGCCGCCGCCCCGGCCAGGTACGGCTGCAGCAGAGACGCCTCCACCGTGCCCTGCACCCGCCCGGCGAAGCTCTGTACGGCGGCGAGGGGCGGGTCCTCGGCGGGGCGCCAGTGGGGCGCCAGGGTCGCCTCGCCCACCACCTCCAGGGTGGTGCCGGCGGCGGTGAGGGCCACCGGGGTCAGGGCGAGGCGGTGGCCTCCCAGCGTCAGCCGCACCTCCTCCGCCGTTGCCAGGGCGCCCTGGGGGCCATCCACCGCGAGCCGCGAGAGGATCACCTCCCCGGTGGCGGCGGTGGGGCTGGCGGGATCGAGCACCGCCGCGGCGGTCATGCCGGCGGTGAGTCGCTCGGGCCGGTCCAGGGCCGGGAGGAGGGAGGCCAGGGTGCAGCTGTCCAGGGAAGGGAGGGCGAGCTGGAGAACCACAGGGCCGTCCTGGCGGTGGAGGGGTAACCGGTCCAGGGCCTCGCCCAGCAGGGGCCGCAGGGCGCCGAGGGGCACGCTGGCCGCCACCCAGGCCGGGCCGGTCACGGTGTCGGCGTGGGGGACCGCCAGCTCGAGAACCCCATCTTTGAGGCGCAGTTGCACCTGGGCTGCCTCTACTCCCGGGGCTGGCGTTCGAAGTTCAAGATCAGAGGTAACTTGGGTGATGGGCTGGGAGAGCGAGGCGGCGAGGGTGCCGGCGGCGAAACGGTCGCCCAGCCGGGCGGCCAGGCGATCCAGGCGCAGCTGCCGCCCGTCGCTCTCCCCCGCGAGGTGCAGGTAGTCCACCACCGGCTCGCCGGCGCCCAGCGCCGCCGCGTCCACGATGAAGCGGGCGAGGAAATCCTTGGGAGTGCCGCTGAGATCCACCCGGGCCGACACCGTGCCGGTGATCCCCTCGGCAAGCGGCGCGAGCCGCAGGGCGTCCGCCTGAACCTCGATGGCACCGGTGAGGGAGGCGGGGCGGCCGCGCCCGCTCACCTCCACCAGCTCCCCCGGGCCGGGGCGCCAGGTCGCCCTCGCCCGCATCTCGGGGTCGACGGCGGCGCCGTCCAGGCGGGCGGAGAGCTCCAGGCCCCCCCGCAGGGGCACCTGGGCGGGCGGGGCAGGCACCAGGCCGGGCCAGCGCTCACGCAGCTCGGCCACCGCCTGGGCCAGGTCCGGCGCCTCCACTTCGAGGGTGAGGCCGTCCAGGTGCGCCGCCGACGGGGCGGAGAGGTCATCGAGGGCCACCCGCCCGGCCAGCCGCCGCCGCCCCGGCCGGGCGGGCAGCAGCGTCGAGTCGATGTCGATCTCGGCCGTGCCCTCCTCCAAATTTCCCTGCGCCTGCGCCGTCAGGAGGGTCTCCTCGCCCCGCCGCCAGAGCGCCGTGGCCTCGCCCTTCCCCCGGGGCGCTGCCCCCTCGGGGAGGGCGAAGGAGGCGGTGACGGTGAGGTCGACCTGGGTGCCGGAGAGGGCGAGGCCCTCGCCGAGTTCGGGGGGAAGCAGGGAGCGGGCCGCCGCCGGGGACACACCGGTGGCCTCGAGCCGCACGGTGCCGCGGGGTGAGGGGGCGGCCAGCTCACCTTCCACCTCGAGCGCCCCCCCCAGCCCCAGCTGGGGGACGAGCTCGTCGGGGGAGGCGAGGAGGTGGAAGCGGGCCTGCTGCTGCCCGCCGGGAGCGAGATCCCCGTCGCCGGTGAGGGTGACCTCGAGGCCCGGCCCCCGGAGAGATGCCCGCTCCAGGCGCCACGGTCCCCCCGGCGTGACCTCGCCCCGGGCGGTGAGGGCAAGGCGCTGCTCTCCGACCTCTGAGCGGTCCAGGATAAGCTTGCCCAGGTGGAGTGTGAGCCGGGCGGTGCCGTCCCGGAAGGAGCCCTCCACCGCGAGATCCTCCGCCCGCCAGGAGCGCAGCTGGGTGCGCAGGGCCTCCGGGACCGGGCCGCCCGCGATGGCGGCACCCTGAACCACCAGTCGTTCCACCACCAGCGGCGGCAGCGCGGCGGGCGGGCCGTCCTGGGAAGGCGTGGGCAGGGTCGGCAGCGGCGCCGACAGGTCCAGATCAACGCCCTCGAGGGAGAGCAGGCGCACCACCGGGGTGCCCCGCCGCAGGGAGGCCAGCTCCACGACCAGGGTCAACCGCTGGATGGTCAGCACGGGCGCGGCCCCTGGCAGTCCTGCCCGCACCCCGGAGAGCTTCATGACCCCCGCCAGCGGGGTCAGGGCCACGTCGTCGGCTCGCACGGACAGGCCGGTGCGCTGCTGGATCGCCGCGCCTGCCCGGGCCAGCACCGCCTGCCGCACGCCGGGGCTGCGCCAGGCGAAGAGGGTCCCAAGCACCCCCACCCCCACCAGGAGGAGGAGTACCACCGGGAGGAGAAACACCCGGCGCCATCGTCGTCGGCGAGTGGCGTCCACCCTTGTATGGTAACCGTTTCCCCGTCCTCGCCGCAGAGGGTGAGCTGTGTGCTACTCTCTGCGACAGCTTCTCGATAGCGACAAGCATTGGTCGGCCGGAGGGACGGTCGCCCGGAAGGAGGAGATATGGTGGGATTCGAGGCGTTGTGGCTGCCGGTGCTGCTCTCGGCGGTGGTGGTGTTCGTGCTGAGCGCCATCCTCCACATGGCCACCCCCTGGCACAAGGGGGACTACCGCAAGCTGCCCCAGGAGGACAAGGTGCTGGATGCTCTGCGCCCCTTCGGGATTCCCCCGGGGGACTACATGGCGCCGCGGGCCTCCAGCATGGCCGAGTGGAAATCGCCGGCCTTCGAGGAAAAACTCAAGAAGGGGCCGGTGTTCGTGATGACCGTCATGCCCGCGGGGAGCCCGGGGATGGGCGCCAGTCTGGCGCTGTGGTTCCTCTTTTCCCTCGTCGTCGGGGTGTTCGCCGCCTACGTGGCGGGACGGGCGCTGCCGCCCGCCGCGAGCTACCTGCAGGTATTTCGTTTTGTTGGAGTTACAGCGTTCCTGGGGTACTCCCTGGCGCTGTGGGAGATGTCCATCTGGTACAAGCGCTCCTGGGTGACCACTCTGAAGAGCACCATCGATGGGTTGATCTACGCCCTCTTCACCGCCGGCGTGTTCGGCTGGCTGTGGCCGCGGGGGTAAGGCGCTCTCGGGGGGCGGCGGCCGGGCTGCCGGCCGCCGCCCGCAAGAGGCGGAGTTCCTACTGCAAGGTGGGGGGCAAGTTGGCGAAAGCGCTGGGCAGTCGCATGAGAGGGTCGGAGGTGCCCGGCTTGCCCTGGGCCGGAATGCCGTCGTTGATGGTGATGTAGGCGAAGTAGTGGGTGGTGGTTTCGGGCGAGACCAGCTGTGCCCACAGGCCGACGTTGGCCGCCTGGGCCGGCGTCAACCCCATGTCGGTGAGCACGTCGTTGATCTGGAAGTAGCCGGTGAAGGGGCCGTAGGTCTTGCTTACCTGCGTGGCAGTCCCCTCCGGCACCGCCGTCACCCTGAGGGAGGTCCGCGCCCCGGTGCCGTGGCGGGGGATGTACCCCAGGTTGACCCGTCCCTGCCCGCCGGGCACCGAGGCGAAGCGGGAGGTGCTCGAGGTGTCGTAGTAGTAAAGGAGGGGGACCTCCATGCCGAAGGTGCCGGAGGAGGCCTGGTTGTACACCTTCAGCTGCAGCCAGCGGTAGCTGTTGCGCCAGTAGTAAAAGTTGTAGTACTGGTGGAAGACCAGGAAGTACCCCTTCTCGTCGGCGGTCACCCCGAACAGCGACTCCAGGGCGTTGTCGAACACCTCCGTGCGGTACGGCCCCACCACCAGCGCCCGGGCGACGTTGGGGGTGCCCCCGTTGGCGCCCTCCTTGAAGTAGTGGAAGAGGTGGCGCCAGGGCATGTGCCAGCCGTTGAACACCGACAGGAAGGTGCGCCACTGGCTGCCCCCGGAGCCGGCGAGCTTGGCGATGTTGGGCGCCCACACGCGGCTGTAGATGCCGGCGCTGGAGCTGGTGTCGGTGCAGTTGGGGTCGAAGGCGGCCTGCAGATCGGTCATCGGGGTGCCGGCCGCATCGCTGACGAAGCGCAGGGAGAACGCCTTGGTCACATCGTCGGGGTTCGAAGAGGTGTACGGTCCGAGCTTGGGGAAGGCGTGCTTGAAGGCGAGCAGGTTCCACCCCTGCCGGAGGTTGACCGGGGCCTTGTACTCGTCGGCGGTGTAGGTCCTGGCGCCGCCGCTGGTACGCTGCAGCACGAGGGCGCCGTTGACCCACAGCTTGAAGTAGTCGTGGGCTCCCAACCACACCTGGCCCGAGCGCGCCGTGGGGGCGAAGATCCAGGTGACGAAGTAGCGGGTAAGGTCGGTGTAGTCGTAGTCGTAGCAGTAGCCGGTGGGGTTCTCGACGTAGTCGTAGTAGGCGTTCCAGGTGTAGGTCAGCACCCGCCCCTGGGAGTCGGTCCAGTAGTTGAGGTCCAGGGAAGGCGCGGCGGCGGCGTCAGTCATCTTCTGGTTGGAGCAGCGGCCGTCGATGCCCGCCTCGCCCACCCGGTCCTCGTCGATGGTGCCCTGGATCACGTAGTAGTGGGTCAACCAGTGGGTGATGAACTGCTTCTGGTACAGCGGCGTGTTCATGGCGGCAGCGGCGAGCTCGTCGGCCGATCCGGCGGGAAAGAGAGGCGCGCCGATGATGGCGGCCAACTCCTCCAGGCTCACCCGGCCCGCCAACGCCTCGGCCACCAGCTGGGGCTGAGCGCGCTGCAGCATCTCGGGCGGAAAGCTCGCCTGAAGGTCCGCGGCGCTGGTCGGGGTGCGGCCCGGGGGAGCACCCATGACCAGGGCGGGGAGCAAAAACAGACACGCACACAGGGGGGGGCGACGCATGGTCGGGCTCCTTTCTGAGGTTCCTTGAGCCGACAATCTACGCCGTCACATTTGAGACTGTCAAGAATTTAACGTGCGCTTTGAGTCAGTGAGGCAGGTCAGGCGGCGGCCGGGACGAGGCCGCGGCGCAGGGTGATGAGGTCGATCTCCGGGGGGGAGCCGTAGCGCACCGGCAGCAGGCCGCTGACCCCCACACCCCGGGAGACGAAGAGGATGGCTTCGTCCCGCAGGTAGGGACCCACCACGTAGGGGGTGGCCAGGCGGGCCAGGTTCAGGCGGCCGGCGGGGTGGGTGATCTGCCCACCGTGGGTATGGCCGGAGAGGGTGACCTCTGCCCCCTGCTCGACTCCCCGCAACCACCCGTTGGGCTGGTGGCACAGCAGCAGGCGGAAATCGGCCGGCGTGCTCTGCAGCACGCCGAACTGTGGCCCCCACCCGGGTGGCGCGTCGACGTCGTCCACCCCCGCCACCAGCAGGCGGGCTTGCCCCCGCTCCAGCAGGGCGGCGCGGTTGACCAGCGGGGTGATCCCCACGGCGGTGAGTGCATCGATGGCCAGCTTGGCCCCCGCCATGTGGTCGTGGTTGCCCAGCACGCCGTACACCCCCAGGGGGGCGTCGACGCCGGCGAACCCGTGCACGAAGATGTCGGCGTCCACATCCCGGCGGTCCAGCTGATCACCGGTGAAGGCCACCAGGTCGGGGGCGAGGGCCTCGATGAGCTCCCGCACCCGCGCCAGTCGAGAGGGCGGCATGTAGGTGCCGGCGTGCACGTCCGAGACCTGCACCAGCCGCAGCCCGTCGAATTCGGGCGGCAGCGCCGGGTGGCGCAGGGTGACGATGCGCACCAGCGGCAGCTCCGATTCGGCGTGCCAGCGCGAACGGACGTTGCGCAGAATCCGACCGGGAAAGCGCCTGTGCCGGAGTTGGGGGGGGAAATTGCTCTCCGTCAGATAGCTGACCGTACGCATGGCGGCTCGCCGCACTCTTGCAGTCTACCACGGCCCCCCTCTGCTAAGATCGCATCGCAATGTCAAGGGGCAGCGCGGGTGAGGCTCTGCTGGTGGGCTTGCGGGGGGTGCCCGCCGTGGAGCGGCTGCGGATTGCCGGCGAGCGGGTGCTGGTGGGTCGCGACCCGGGGTGTGAGCTGGTCATTGCTGATCCCACCGTGTCCAGGAGGCACGCCTATCTGTGGGTGGAGGATGGCCAGCTGGTGGTGGAGGACGCCGGCTCCTCCGGAGGGACCTACGTCAACGGGGTGCGTATCGAGCGCCAGGTGGTGCTGCCCGGCGACTCCCTGCGTTTCGGCGTGCGCGCCGCCTACTCGGTGGAAATCGACGGCGCCTCCAGCGCCCTGGGCCGCGCCGCCCTGGCGGCGGGCGCGGACACTTTCCGCCACCTCAACATGCTGCTGGACGTGGCGCGTACCCTCAACTCCACGACGGTCCTGTCGGAGGTGCTGGAGGTGGTGCTGCAGGCGGCTGTGCGCCTGGTGTCCGCCGATCAGGGGTGTGTGGTGCTGCGGGACGAGCAGGGACAGCGGCGCATGGCCGCCGTGTACCCGGCAAACCTGTCAGAAACCAGCTGGGGAGAAGAAAGCACGCTCTTGGATCGTGCCATGGCCGAACGTCGGACGATCACCGCCGAGCAGGGCACCGACCCCGACATGTCGGCCATTGCGCGGGGGTTCACCTCGGCGGTGGCGACGCCTCTGCTGGTGGCCCGGCGGCACCTGGGGACCGGCGGGCGGGACTCCTCCTTCGCCGCCCGGGTGGAAGTGCTGGGGGGGATCCTGCTGGAGCGCCGCGGGGTGGCCACCAGTTTTCGCAGCGAGGAACTGGCCGTCTTCGAGTCACTTGCCGCCGATGCCGCGGTGGCCATCGACAGCGCCCGCCTCTACCGCGAATCCCGAGCCAAGGCACGCATCGAGCACGAGATGGAGCTGGCCCGCACCATCCAGCGGGCGCTGCTGCAGCAGCCTCCGGGGACCGACTTCTGCGACGTCTGCGCCCTCTCCGCCGCGGCGCGCACGGTGGGGGGCGACCTCTACCACGGCTTCCTGCGCGGCGACGGCACCATGGCCGTGGCGGTGGGCGACGTGGCGGGCAAGGGCGTGGCGGCGGCGCTGATCATGGCCATGGCGCAGGGGCTGCTGGCCATGCTGCACGACCTGGGGGTGCCCCTCGATGAGCTGGCCCACGCCCTCAACCGCAGCCTGGCGCGTTTCAACCCCGGCAACCGCTTCTTGACCCTGGCGACGGCGTTGATTGCCCCGGACGGCCGGGCGGAGGTGCTCAACGCCGGCCACTGCCCGGTGGCCGTGCTCCGCCGCAGCGGGGAGCTGGAGCTGGTTCCCCCCGGGGGCCCGATCCTGGGCATCCTGGAGGGGGTGGAGTGGGGGACGTCGGGGCTGCGTCTGGGCAGGGGCGACGCCCTGGTGCTGTACTCCGACGGGATCGTGGAGTCGTTCGCCCCGGACGGGGGCATGTTCGGCGAGGAGGGGGTGCGCAGGGCGCTGCTCGCCCGGGCGGGACTGCCACCGCGGGCCATCGCCGAGGGGCTGATGATTGCCGCCTCCAACCACCGGCACGGTGGCGACCCGCAGGACGATGTGACAATCCTGGTGGCCCGTTACCGTGGCTAGGAGGCGCGGCGCAGGGTGATCACCGTGATCTCGGCGGGGCGGGGCAGGCGCATGCGCGGACCCCAGGTGCCGGTGCCGCGGGAGACGTAGAGCGTCATCTCACCTACCTGGTAGCGCCCCTCCATGTAGGGGTACTGCAGGCCGGTGAGGTAGTTGAACGGCCAGATCTGGCCCGCGTGGGTGTGGCCCGAGAGCATCAGGTCAACCCCGGCGGCGGCGGCCTCCTCCACCCGCCAGGGGCTGTGGCTGAGCAGGATGGTGAACCCCGGGGGGCGGCCGGCCAGGGTGGCCGGCAGCGGGTCGCCGGGGTCGCCGAACTGGCGGCGGGCGGTGAGGTCGTCCACGCCGGCCAGGACCACACCGGGCACCAGCTCCGCCCACCCGTCCCGAAGCACGTGAAACCCTGCCTGGCGGAGCACTTCCACGGAGGCCTCCAGGCCGGCGTAGTACTCGTGGTTACCGGTGACCGCCCACACTCCCAGCGGGGCGGTGAACCCCTGCAACTCGGGCAGCGCCTGGGCAACCCGGCGGGCGTTGCCGTCCACCAGATCCCCGGTGATGACCAGGGCGGCCGGCTCGAGGTCCGCCACCTGCGCCTGGATCTTTTTCAGCCACCTGGAGTTCAGCAGGGCGCCCACGTGCAGGTCGGAAAGCTGAACCAGCCGCAACCCATCCCGGTCAGGGGCGATCCCCCGCGAGGTGATGGTCACCTCTTCCACCACCGGCGCCCGCGTACCCTGCACCAGGGCGATGGCGGCCAGCAGCAGGGCTCCGCCCACGGCGGCGGCGCGGGCAGGCACGCCGGCGGTGGGCCACAGCCAGCCGAAACCGGTGAGGAGGTCGGCGACGAGGATGCCAACCACCAGGAAGAAGAGCGTGCCCAGCCAGGCGGCGCCGATCCACTCCATGGGGTGGGCGAGGGTGACGTGGCCCCGTCGCTCCAGCACCCGCGCCACCGGGTAGGCGAGCCACAGGAGGGCGAAGACCGCCAGCGCCAGGCGGTGAGCGAGGGGAGAGTCGAGGCCCGGCAGCCGCCACAGGCGCGCCAGCACGTAGGCGTGCATGGCGGTCCAGATGGAAAGCACGGTGACGAAGAACACGGCGAACCTCCAGCTCTCGCTCACGCTACTCTGCTACGTCGGGGGGGCCGGAAGGATTCCCGGAGCGTTGAGGCGCTGCGGGGCGGGAGCGAAGGGGCGTCCTCATCACCCTGGGGGGGAGCAAGAGTCGGCCCAGGGGGAGACAGTCCGGGGACCCCCTCGCCGGAGGAGCGCTCCTGGAGTCACGGCGGGGTGCCGATCAGGGGGCCTCCGCCGAGGGGTGCCAGAGGTTGGCCTCGGCCAGCGCGGCCTCGGCGGCGGCAATCCCCTTGCGAAATTCGTCCCACAGCTCGGGGGTGACGGTGATCCCCTTCTTGGTGGGCTGCAGCTCCCCATTGGCGTCTTCGTAGAAGAGCCGCACGTCGATGTAGGTGCGGCCCTTGAAGGTGGACAGGGAGACGCGCAGAGTCTCCTCGGGGTTGCGTTTGAACTCGTGGACTATCTTGCGATCGTCGGGCATCGACCCCTCCCCAAGACCGTTGAGTCTAGCAGGGGAGCTGCCGAGGGGTGCCCGCCTCTGGACGCCGGCGGGTGGCGATGAGAGCATGGACGGCGGCGCCGGCACGGACCTGGACCCGGGAGGAAGGGCCGCGGAGAGCTCGGCAGGGCCGGGTAGTCCAGGTCGTGAGCCGGTTCGAGATGGCGGGAGGTATCGTCGTGGCGAAGCGGAGGAAGGCATGAGCGAGGGGGGACGGTGGGCCGTGGTGGAGCCGCAGGAGGCGCCGGGGCAGCCGGTTCAGAAGGCTCAGGGGGCACGCATGGCGGTGCTCATCGGGCCGCACCAGGGTGAGGTGCGCTTCGTGACCAGACGTTTCACGTTGGCCCCCGGGGGTGAGATCCCCGCCCATCGGCACGATGCCATCGAACACCAGCAGGTGGTGGTGCGCGGCGAGATGGTGCTGACCCTGGATGGCGTGGAGCGGGCGGTGCGGGCCGGCGACGCGGTGTTCATCCCCGCCGGCACCGCCCACGCCTACGCCAACCGCTCGCCGGAGGAGGTGGAGTTTCTGTGCATCGTTCCCGCCACGACCGACTACGCCACCGAATGGCTGGAGGAACCCTCCGAGGGCGCCCCGGTGGGCGGGGACACCGTGCCGGCCGCCGGACGCGGGTAGAATCGATGGCGTGAAGGAGATGACCATCATGCGCCGCTCGCTGATCGTGCTTTCGCTGTCGGTGGCCGCGACGCCGGTGCTCGCCCAGCCGGCCAGACCGCCCGCCAGCCAGCCGGCGGCGGTGCGGGCGCTTTCCCTGCAGCGCGTCCTGGTCCAGGTGCCCGAACCGCGCCGCCTGAAGGTGGCGCTGTTCGCCACCCCCCTCTCGCAGGGCACCAGTCGCGCCTTCACTCGCGCCCGCCTGCTTCTCGCCGGGCAGGACATCCCCCTGGCGACGCCGGGGGTGGCCACCGACCAGCCGGGGAACACCCTGATCCACCTCGAGGTGGATCTGGGCGCCCTGCCCGAATCGGTGCTCACCCTGCCCGCCGAGAACCTCACGGTACGCTGGGAGGGGGTGACCGACGGCGGGCGCACGGTGGTGACGGTGGCGGGCACCATCGATCCCGGCGACCGCTCCCAGCTCACCCTCGACCAGGACAACCTGCACACCCTGTACGCCCGCCTGGATAGCCCGTCGGTGACCCCGTCGGGGGTGATGCTGACCTTTCGAGGGCTCGCCAACATCTTGAATCCCTTTTCCTTCGAGGTGGTGGTGAAGGGGCTGGAGTACCGCGTGGTGGTGGGGGGCAGCGAGGTGATGGCGGCGCAGCGCCCGGGCTTCAGGCTCCGCCCCGGGCAGCGCTCGGACGTGCTGCTGGAGGCCGAGGTGCCGCTGGCCTCGGCCGCCATGGCGGCGGCGTCGGTGCTGCGGGGTGCCGCCGTGGAGGTCATCGGCCAGCTACGCCTGTCCACCCCCGACGGCGATCGCTTCGTCCCCGTCATGTTCCGTTCCGGGGGTTAGCGCCCCCAGCAGCGCCAGGGTACGCCCGGCTGCCTTTCCGTCCGCGGCGGGGGGCAGCGGGCACGCTCGCACCCAGGGGTATTCGCTGAAGAAGGGTTTCGACCTGGCGCCATCTCGTGACGTCCTCTATACTTTCTCCCGGGTCACGAAAGAACATGACCAGAGAAAAGGCGGCGGAGGCTCTGCGGTTCGACATGAACGTCCAGAAGAGCCGCGCCGTCGTCTACACCACGGCCGTGGCCCTGGGGGCGGTGGGGAAGTTGCTGGGCGTGGTCGATCTGGGGTGGGCGTGGGTGGTGGTGTTTCTGCTGGTGGCCGACGCCTCGGCGCTGATCTTCTACCTACTGGCGCGCTGGGGCGTCCAACGTCTGGGCCGGCTGCCGGTGAGGTGGCTGTGGATGGCCGCCGACGTGGCGATCATCTCCTGGGCGGTGCAGGTGTCGGGGGGGGGGCGTTCCTTCTGGTTCGTCTTCTACCTGACCAACACCGCGGCCGCCACCTACGTGGCGGGGGTGCGGGGGATGGTCGTGGTCATGGTGGCCAACACCGTGGCTTACCTGGGGGTGGTAGCCCTGGACGGCGGGATGAACGGTACCTTGCTGGCGCGGCTGGTGGGTCAGAAGCTGCTGCTGTACGGAGCGGCGTTCTACGCGTTGCTGGGAATCCCCCGCCTGGAGCGGCGGCGGCGGGAGGTCAAGGAACTCAAAGAACAGGCTCAGGCTCGCGCCGGCGAGCTGGAGGCGCTGACCAGGCAGCTGGAGGACGCCAACCGGGCGCTGCTGGAGCTGTCCATGCGGGATCCCCTGACCGGCTTGCCGAACCGGCGCTTCGTGGAGGAGCACGCCCTGCGCGACGCGGCGATGGCGCGACGCGCCGCTGGCCTGGATCGGCGGCAGCGCGCTCCCGCGGACCCCAACTCGTCGCTGGGGTTCCTCATGGTGGACCTGGATCACTTCAAGGCGGTCAACGACAGCTTCGGGCACGAGGCGGGGGACCGTCTGCTGGTGGCGGCCGGGCGGGCTCTGCGGGGGGCGCTGCGGGACTCGGACTCGGTGGCGCGCTGGGGG
>JABRVY010000062.1:0-9187 GCA_039961755.1 Acidobacteriota bacterium
CCTCCAGGCGCCACTCCCGCATCCCCCGCCGCCCGGCCACCAGGGTCTCCGCCTCGCCGCGGGCCTCGCCGGGCTCCAGCACCAGCACGGCGCGGGCGGTGCGCCCCAGCTCCCGCATGGTGCGCTCGGAGATGGCTCCGCTCACCTCCTCATCGGGTACCACCGCCAGCAACAGATCGGCGGGGTAACTGGCGCCACGGGCCTGGAGCAGATCGAGCGCTCCCACGAAGGCAGCCAGGCCGCCCTTCATGTCCAGCGCGCCGGTGGCCACCAGGTGGTCGCCGTCCCGCTGGGGTGGCCGGGCCGGCAAGACGGTGTCCATGTGGCCGATCAGCAGCAGGTTTCGAGCGGCTCTCCGGGGACCGCGAGCCAGCAGCAGGGGCAGGTCGCCGTTGTCGCTGGCCTCACTCCTGATCTCGACCGCCAGGTCATGAGTCGCCAGCACCTCCTGCAGGCGCTGGGCGACGCGTCGCAGGCCGGCAACGTCGCCGCTGGGGGAGGAGATGGCGCACAGCTCCTCCAGCAGCCGCCCCGTCCGCTCCCGAACCTCCTCGGGCAGGTGCTGCCTCACAGGGAGGGAGTGTACAACGGCGGTCGCCTCAGCGGCGCGTCGGTCCACCTCGCCGCAGGGGGCGGTGGTCGCGGGGGGTGTCCTCCAGCACGAAGACACCACCCTGGGTGGCCACGGCGTAGCGGCCATGGGGGAAGGAGACCGCGAGGTCCCACACGTAGGGCAGGTCAGCGCCGTTGGCGCCGACGGGGCGCCAGCTCTGGCCGCCATCCTCGGTGGCCACGACGGCTCCGAAGGGAAGGGTCGTCCAACCCTGGCCGCCGCCTACCAGCAACCTTCCCCGGCGCTCCCCATCGGCCACGATGCCAGCCACCCAGCCGAGGCCGGCATCCAGTTGCCGTCGCGCTCCGCCCTCGCTCAGCCACAGGCCGGACGCCTTGGTCCCCAGGAAAACCCTGTCGACGGCAAAGGGGTCGGCCGCCATGGCTGTTACGGTGTTGGTCCAGCACCAGCCGGGCGGGCATGCCGCCCCCACTGTGGCCAGGCCGGCCGTCGCCTCGCCGGACCAGGTCTGGCCACCGTCGCGGCTCACCACCAGGGAAGCCTGCTTCGCGGCCCACACCAGGCGCGGGTTATTGGGATGCACGGCCAGCATTTCCGCCCACGTGGGATGGTTCCACCAGCTGGCCCCCCAGTTTTCGGAGCGCCAGAGGTAGTAACGCGCGTCAGCGGTGAGGATCCTTTGCTCGCTGGGGAACACGATGGGGATCCGTTCCACGTTGGCGCCCGAGGTCTCGAAGGGAATGGGAAGGACGTCCCAGGTGCGACCCTGATCGACGGAGGAGTACAGGCCGCCGGCGAGAGCCAGCAACAGTTCCCGCCGGGGAGAGGGGGCGTGGGCAAGAGTGGCGCTGAAGGTGTACTCAACACTCAAAGATTGCTGCCAGTCGCCGGTGACGTCGCGGTAGAGTGCCCCGCTGCCGGTGGCGGCGGCCATCACCTCGCCGCTGCGCGGATCGAGGGCGACGGCAAGGGTTCCCTTGCCGGCAAACCCGCTCTTTCTCTCTGCCAGGGTCTGGTCGGCTCCCCGCCAGGCAAAGGGGGCATCGATATCGCCGTAGCCGAAGAGATGCTCCCCGACACCCACCGCCCAACCGGTCCGCCTTTCCGGAGTCCAGAAGGAGCGGACACGGCGGTCGGCCAGCTCCCAGCGGCGCTCGCTGGCCAGCCAGCGCAGCAGGCCGGCCTCGCAGAGGGCGTAGACCTCACCGGAGGCGGGATCGAAGCGAAAGTCGCGGAGGGGCCAGCTCCGTTCAGGCACATCGGCCAGGCCAGCGCTGGCGTCCTCCCACGACAGCCCGCCGTCGGCGGACCTCCAGACCGCCTCCTGATCGGCCAGCCAGGTTCCGGCTCCCCCCGGTAACGCCGCCAGCGCCGATGGGCGACCGCTCAGTCCCTCGAGCACCTTCACGCAGGAACTCGACGCAGGGGAGCAGACGTAGGCAGTGCCCTGCAGGACGACGAGGAGATGACCGTCCAGGGTGACGTCCATGAGCGCACCCAGAGACCCCTCCGGCAGGGATGCCCACCGCTTCCCCTCCCAGCGGGTGCCATCGTCCCTGGTCTCGAACACGTACCCCCCGGCGGTCAGGGCGTAGGCGACACCTGGCCTCACGGGATCGTAAACGAGAGCGTTGATGGAGTTGGAGGCCTGAGGTCCACCAACGGGTAGCCCCTGGCGCGCCGCCTCCCAGGTGCGGCCGCCGTCGCGGCTGCGCCAGACCCCCAGGTTCCCGGCGGCGGCCAGCAGCAGATCGGCGGCGTGCGGGCTGGGGACCAGCAGGGAAATCGCTCCCTCCCTCGGCCCGCGGCCGAGCCACGTCCACGTCTGCCCGCCGTCGTCGCTCCGGTGGAGGTGAGCAGTGAAGCTCGCAACTCCCCAGAAACGATCGGCGTTGAAGGGGTCGGCGACCAGCACCGAGGCGCTGCCCCCCCAGGGGCCGATGGGCCGCCAGCGGGGAGCCTCGCCCTGCGCCTGGACCCGCCCGACCACGACCATCGCGGCCAGGCTGGCGAGAGCCATGATGAGAGTGCGGTGGGGGCGAGTCATTCTCTGATCCCTCCGTCAGCGTCGAGCCGGGCCGCTGCGGCGCAGCGGGCGATTATCTCTGGGGGTGGCCTCCAGAAGGAAGATACCCTCGTGGCTGGCGACGGCGTAGCGGCCGTGGGGGAGCGAGACGCTCCACCCGTAAAGCCAGGGCAAACCGTCTCCCCCATGCCCCAGCGCGTACCATGACTCACCCCAGTCGGGCGACTCCCGGACTGCGCCAAAGGCACCGGCGCTGCGCGGCAGGGGAGAAACCCCGGCCGCCACCACCCGCCCCGAAACGTGGGGATCAGCCGCGAGGCCGATCACGTTGGTGAACGGGCTGCTGACCCACTGGCAGCTATCGCTCTCACACACCCGCATTCCCACGCCGTCCGTGCCGATCAGGTAGCGCTCGGGCCTGAACGGGTCCATCTCGACCGCCAGATTCTGATCCCATCCACATGGAAAGACCGGGCATTGCGTCCGCCCCACCAGCTCCTGCGCCTGCACCCCGCCATACCAGGTTCGACCGGAATCGAAGCTCCGGATCGGGCGGTAGAACCTGGTGCCGAGAATGTGGTCGGGGTTGGAGGGATGCACCGCCATGGCCTGGATTTCTACCCTCCGTTCCTCCCAGGTGCTTCCCAGGTCGACCGAACGCCAGAGGGAGGATCCGCAGGCGACCAGAATCGTGTCCCAGCGGGGCGCGGCAAATACCGCCGGCCGGGGCCAGGGGCACGACGACAACGCCACCGGCAAGGGCAGATTCGACCACGTCCACCCCTCGTCATGGGAGGCGAAGACGCCGGACTCCGTGATTGCCAGCATGTGGGACGGATCATTGGGGCGAGCGAGGAGACTCACCTCGCGGGAGTGGCTGAAGTCGAGCACCGCAAGCCAGGATGCTGACGCCTCATGCCACCGGTACAGGTGCCAGGAATCGGCGGCCAGGGCCGGGGTGCCGCTCCTCGGGTCGAGCAGGACGGCCACGGTGAGGCGCCCCGAGAAGCCATGGTGGCGCGCCTCGCACTCCTCCTCGCCCTCGCGGCAGAACCTGGGCGAGTGGGGGCCGCTGCAGCCCACCAGGTGCCCCCCTTCGCGGGGCAGCCAGCCGCAGGGGGAGGAAGGTGGCGAAAAGGCTGCAACGAACTTCGCTGCCAGCTCCCACCGCTGATGGGGAGCGTGCCAGCGCAGCAGGCCGGCGTTGGCAAGGGCGTACACGACGCCGGTGGTCGAGTCCATCCTGAACTGGCGAATGTCCAGTGGACCAGAGGGCGACGGCACGTCGCTCAGCCCTGCGCTGGCGGCCTCCCAGGAGATGCCGCCGTCGAGCGATCTCCAGATGTCTGAGCCATCGGCGAGCCACGCCCCGGCCTGCCCCGGCAACGCCGCCAGCGCCGATGGCTGGCCGCTGAGGCCACCCAGTACCTTGGCGCAGTCACCCAGGGTTGGTGAACAGAAGTAGACCGATCCCTGGAGGGCGAGCAGCAGATTGCCATCCTCGGTGATCGCCATCAGCACTCCGAGAGCACCCGGCGGGAGGGATGGCCAGGTTTGCGGGCGCCAGGTGGTGCCATCGTCCCGGGTGACGTAGAGGCTGCCGCTCGCTGTCAGCGCGTACGCCACCTGCGGGCGAGTGGGGTCCCAGGCCAGAGCAGTGATGGCGTTATACGCCGGACTCCCGCCAACCGGCAGACCGTACCGCGCCTCCTCCCAGGATCGACCGGCGTCGCGACTGCGCCAGACGCCAGCGTGGTTGGCCGCGGCCAGCACCAGATCCTGCGTATGGGGACTGGGAGCCAGCACGGTGATCATCTCCTCGGGAACTCCTCGCCCCAGCCAGGTCCAGGAATGCCCACCATCATCGCTGCGGTGCAGCTGGCCGTACGTCGTCAGCGCCCAGATGCGATCGACCTGTGGGTCCGCGAAAAAGGCCGTCGCACGTCCTCCCCAGGGGCCGAGGGGGCGCCAGCGGGGAGTCTCGGCCTGGCGCTGGGCCATCGTCGGGGCGGCCAGGGCCATCAGAACGATCAGGGCCATCCATTGACAGCGTGCGGCGTGTCTCATGCTGCCATCCTTTCGCTAGCGTCGAGTTGGGCCACTGCGCCGCAGGGGGCGGTGGTCGCGGGGGGTGTCCTCCAGCAGGAAGACGCCGCCTTCGGTGGCCACCGCGTAGCGGCCGTGGGGGAAGGAGACGGCCATCTCCAGTATCGGCGGCAGATCACCCATGTTCGCACCGAGGGGAACCCAGCCGGCACCATCCATCTGCAGCATCCCTACCAGTCCTACCGGGTTCATCGCCGGGAAGCTGGTGGCCCACCCGGCGGCCACCACTCGTCCCGGCGTGTGCGGGTCGGGGAGCAAGGCTCGCCCGGTGGCGAGGGGAGTCGATACGAAGGCCCAACCTGTTTCGGGCGTGAACCTCTTCAGCCCCCCGCCGTTGGTGGCGGCGAGGATCCAGCGCCCTCCGAAGGGATCCACGGCGAGGGCGGAAACCTGGTCCCATGAGCAGGGAAAGAAGGGGCACTGGGTATGGGCTTCGCCAGCCTGGGAGGCCTGGTTTTCGGCCTCCCAGGTCTGCCCGCCATCGCGACTGAAGAAGAGGGTCCGGAAACGGATAGCCCATACGTGGTCAGGGTTGGTGGGGGAGACCCACAGGGCCTGCACCTGGTGGGGGGTCTGGGTCCAGGTGCGGCCGAGGTCGGGCGACCACCACAGGTTCGACCAGGCGGACCCGGCGAGCAACGACTTGCCGGCGCTCGTGACTGCGGCGAGGGGCAGCCGTACCCAGTCGCCAAAGAGGGGAAACGGCGTCTCCACTCGCGACCAGCTCCACCCCTCGTCCAGCGACTCGAACAGCCCTTCATCGGTGGCGGCAAACCAATGACTGGGCGCTCCCGGCCGAGTCACCACGGTGGCCGTGGAGGTGTAGCCCAGGGTCTGCACTCTCACCCACGACTCGCTCTCCTGGTGGTAGCGAAACAGGCCGTCGCGGGTGACCGCGACGCCCGGCTGACCATCCCGCGGGGACAGCAACACGGCGACGGCATTGCGCCCTGCAAACCCGTCGCTCCTCTCCTCGAGCGCTGCAGCGGTACCCCGCCAGGCGAAGGGGCCCGCAGCGGTACCGCAACCGAACAGGTGTTCGCCATCGCCCACCGCCCAGCCACAGGAACGATTCTGCTCCCAAGCAGAAACGGCACGGGGATCGAGCAGCGCCCAACGACGTTCATCGGCGAGCCAGCGCAGCAGGCCAGCAGGGGCCAGGGCGTACACCTCACCCGTCGACGGGTCGAGGCGCAGGTCCTTGATCACCGCTGGCCCGAAGAGGGGTGAGGAAATGTCGCCGAGACCCTCGCTGGCTGGTGTCCAGGTCAGCCCGCCGTCGGTGCTGGTGAGAACTTCCCTCCCCAGGGCCAGCCAGCTCCCGGCCGGGGCGGGAAAGCTCGCCAGGGCGGTGGGCTGGGCGGGAAGGGAAGGTACGGTCTTGGCGCAGAATAGGGGAGACACGGTGCAGCGGAAAATCCCGTCGGTAGCGATGATCAGGCCGTCGCTGCCATCCCCGGCCGCCGTGAGGAGACCGGAGATCTCCATGCATGGCACCTTGGGGCCGCAGGGCGGTCTGAACTGGTAGCTCTCCCTCCATACATCTCCGTCGTCATGGGAGATGTAGAGACTGCCGTGGGACTTCAGCGCGGCGACTGTACCTGGTCGAGACGGCAGGAAGGTGAGACCCAGCACCTTTCCATACGTGCCGAGGGAGGTTTGCTCCCAGCTCTGCCCCCAGTCGCGACTTCGCCACACCGCGCCGCCGGCCACCGCCAGGACCAGCCCTGGGGTGTGGGGACTGGGCACGAGAGCCGTGATGGCCCCGGCGTTGACCCCTCGCCCCAGCCATGTCCACCGCCGTCCCCCGTCTTCGCTGCGGTGCAGTTGACTGCTCAGGTCGCCAACCGCCAGGAGACGGCCTGGCTGAAATGGGTCGGCGACCAGCACCGAGGCACGGCCTCCCCAGGGGCCGAGGGGGCGCCAGCGGGGAGTCTCGGCTGGGCTCTGGGCAACGGCGGGGGCGGCCAGCGCCGCCAGAACGATCAGGGCCATCCATCGAGTGGGTGCGACTCGCCTCATGCCGTTTTCCCTTCACTAGCGTCGAGCCGGAGCGCTGCGCCGCAGGGGGCGGTTGTCGCGGGGGGTGTCCTCCAGCAGGAAGACGCCGCCTTCGGTGGCCACCGCGATGCGCCCCGACCGAAACGAAACCCGCAGGTCCCGGGGCGACGGCAGAGGCTGATCGCCCCCCAACGGAGACCAGCTGGCCCCCCCGTCTTCGCTCTTCAGGACCTGTCCGCTCTGCCCCCCCCAGTACTGGCCGCCGGCGACGAGAACATGGCCGGGTCTGTCGGGGTCGAAGGCCACGTTGGTGATCAACGGCAAGCCCGTCGCCACCGGCCTCAGCTCGCCGCCGCCCTGCCAGCTGTACAGCCCCGAGGACGCCGTGCCCATCAGCACCCGTTGGGCGTTGAAGGGATCCACCGCCAGCGCGGTGACGACCCAGTTCCAGCACCATCCGGGCGGGCAGGTCGCCACCACGTGATCCTCGGGCCGCAGCCAGGGATCGAACCAGCTCGCTCCGGCGTCCAGACTGCGCTGCAGGCGTCTCTGGAAAGCGGCCCACACATCGTTGGGGTTGCGGGGGTTCACCGCCAACGCCTCGGCCGTGATCGGCGCCAACGTCCAGGAGGCACCGGCATCGGCAGAGCGCCAGAGGTCCCACCCGTCGCCGGCCAGTAGCACGTCGCCCCGGTGCGAGGCCAGGGTCAACGGAACTCGCTCCTCATTGTTGGCAGACAGGAAAGAGAGACCCATGGTTCGCCAGGACAAACCACCGTCGAAGGAAGCCTGGATGGCGCCGGAACCGTGCCCGCTGGCGAGAACGATGGGACCGGTCGCGTTCGGGGAGCGAGCCAGCGAGGCACCTCTGAAGTTCAGCCCTGCCACCTGCTCGACTCGCACCCAGGACGCGCCATCGAAGCGGAAGAGCCCCCGAGATGTGGCGACCACGCCGACCTGCCCGGTGGTGGCGTCCATTTCGACGGCGTAGGCGAGTAACCCGGCCAGCCCGAGGGTGCGCGATTCGCAGCGGCCGTCGTCTTCCCGACACAGGTAGGGGCCGTCGTCGCCGCAGGAGAGCAGATGGCCCTCCTCCAGCAGCAGCCAGCCGCAGGAATCATCGGAGCGCTGAGGGGGATCCGGCAGAGGGAGAGCCAGCTCCCAGCGACCTTCCGTCAACCCTCGGCGGAGAATGCCGGCGCTGGTCAAGGCGTAGACGCTGCCCGAGGCCGGGTCGAACTGGAACTGGCGAACCGGCGGCTCCGAGACAAAGCGAAAAGCATCAAGCCCTTCACTGGCGTCCTGCCAGGGGGACGTGATGCTGGCGGCGTGCAGGACGGTGCGATTCATGGCGAGCCAGATGTCGCCGGCGGGAGATAGCCCAATGGTGTACTGGCCGGTCGGCAGCGAAGGATGCAGGACGGTGCAGGCTGCCACCCCGTCCTGGCAAAGGACGAGGGATTGGGCAGCCACCAGGAGGTTGCCCCGGGCTCCGGGCAGCGGCATGACGACGGCAGGTCGGCCTGGCGTCAGCGGCAGCTGGCGCACCGCGTCCCAGCTCTCGCCGCCGTCGTTGCTGCGGTAGAGTGTGCCCTCCGAGGCCAGGGCGGAGGCGAGCGAGGCATCGACTTCATCGAAGGCCACGCTGACCACCTGACGGAGCGTCGCCCCCCCACCGCTCACCCGAGCCTCGTGCCAGGAGCTTCCCCCATCGACGCTGCGCAGCAAGACGCTGTCGGGACCGATGGCGAGGAACACCTCGGGGGAGTGGGGGGAAGGCTGACGCCAACAGTACTGGAAGCCAGGGCAGGGCGAGCCCAACCAGCGCCATGTCCGACCCTGGTCGTCGCTGACGTGGAGGTGCATGGATCGCACCGTCGTGGCCCACAGGCGACTCCCGTCGCGATCGGCCTCGAAGAGAACGTGCCCACCCCACGGGCCGATGGGTCGCCAGCTGGGGGTCTTGGCAGCCGCTGGTGTGTCCTCCGCCGCAACGGGAAAGGCGATCATGACCAGGAAGATGCCGCACACTGGCAGGCCCATGGGTCGCAAGATCATCGTCGCAGTGTCCTTTCTATTCAATATTGGGTGTCTTGCACGGCGTGTCAAGAGCTGGCGGGGAACGAGACGTGTCGGCGCTCACCTTCGAGGGCTGTGGTCTCCCATGAGGTCGCAGAAGCAGGGGAGGGGTTTGCATGCTGCGCCGCCCTCGCCCGGGCACGCAGGGCTGACCGGGCGGTCGCGCGACCGCCGGGCTCAGGCCCACACCCCGGGGATGGGGCGGGCGCAGGCGGGGCAGGCCCCCCGACGCAGGCGGTTTTCCCGCACCGCAAAGCCCGCCCGACGGATGAGTACCTCCCCGCAGCCGGGGCAGAGGGTGTTTTCCGCCGGATGGCCGGGGAGGTTGCCCAGGTAGACGAAGGCCAGTTCCTCGGCGCGGGCGATGGCGTGGGCCCGCTCCAGGGTGGCCACCGGGGTGG
>JABRVY010000063.1:0-1191 GCA_039961755.1 Acidobacteriota bacterium
TGGGCGGGGAGGTGCCCTCGGCACTGCCCCGCCCGTGGGTGCGCCTGGGTCCACTGGACCTTTCCCCAGCCGCCGAGTACCGGTTGTTCGTGGGGCAGACCAGCGGTGTGGGGGTGGGAGTGCTGCGCCGGACTGCCCCCCTGGAGGTGAGGGAACCTCTTCCCCTGGCGCTGGAGGCGGGGGAGGAGGTGACGCTCGAGGTGGCGGTGACGCAGGCCAGCGTGCTGCGGGCCCTGGGCGAGGACGGCCGGGAGTTTCTCCTCAGCGTGAATGGGGGACCCGCGGAGCGCCGGTTGCGGGTGGCTCCCGACCTGTACCGGGTGGCCATCCGCAACCACCTGGCGGTGCAAGCCTTCGTGACCCTGGCGGGGTACCCCGAGAGCCTCCTCCCGCAGGCCCCGTTGCCCCAGGTGCCGGCCGCCGTGGTGGCCGGCCTCACCCCCCCCTCGCTCAGAGTTGACCGGCCGGTGCTGCTGGCGCTCTCGCCGGAAGTGCGGTCGCTGCGCTCGCTGGAGATTCCCGCGGCGGGGCTGTACCGGGTGGAGAGTCTGGGGATCTGGCGGACCTCGGCGACGCTGTCCACGAGGGTGGGGGAGCTGGCCAGCGGCGAGGCCAACGGAACTGGCGAGAACTTCCTCATTCAGGAATACTTGCGCCCCGGCTACTACGAGCTGGCGATGACCGCGGCGCAGAGCTGGGAGAGCGTGCCGGTGCGCCTGAGCCGCGCTCGCATCCGGGATGAGGGAGCTCTGCCGCTGGGCGGCAGCGCCCGCATCGCTCTGGACGCCGGGGAGGCGGCGCTGCTGCGCCTGGAGGTGGCCTCCGAGGGCCGCTACCGGGTGCGGGCGCAGGGGTTGCGGCGACTGGCCCGCTGCCGGCTGGAAGACGCGGAGGGCTATCCGGTGGCGCTGCCCGGTGGGCCCTGTCAGGTGGAGGCGCAGCTGCGGCCGGGGGTCTACCGTCTGCTGCTGCTGCCCGGCGAGCTGCCCACCCGGGTGGTGGCGGCATTTTCTGCCGAGGAGAGGGAGGCGCCGCTGACCGGGCGGGGGCCCCACCCTTTGCGGGTGGGAAGGCGGCTGGAGCACCTGTGGCTGGAGCCGCCAGCTGGGGGAGAGGAGCGGGATGTGTACGCCTTTTCCCTGCCGGCGCAGGCCACCGCCCGACTAACGCTGTCGCTGGGGATGGTGGGAG
>JABRVY010000064.1:0-2817 GCA_039961755.1 Acidobacteriota bacterium
ACGCCACCCCGCTCCCGCACCACCTCGATGACCTCCCGGGTGGACTTGCCGGTGGTCACCACGTCCTCCACCACCAGCACCCGAGCGCCAGGCTCGATGGTGAACCCCCGCCGCAGGGTCATCACCCCGTCGGCCCGTTCGGTGAAGAAGAACGGCACATCGAGGGCGCGGGCCACCTCGTGGCCGATGACGACGCCCCCCAGCGCCGGCGCCACCACCAGCTTGGCGGCGCAGGCCTTCAGGCGCGCCGCCAGCTGCCGCCCCGCCGCCTCGGCGCGCGCCGGCTCGGCCAGGTAGAGGGCACACTGCAGGTAGCGCGGGGAATGCAGGCCGGAGGAGAGCTGGAAGTGCCCCTCCAGAAACGCCCCGGCCGCGGCCACGTCCTCGATGGTGATGCCGCCCATCACTCCTCCCGGCGAAGCCCGTAGGCCTCGATCTTCTTGTACAGGTTCGAGCGCGGCGTGTTGATGGCGCGCGCGGTGGCGGTGACGTTCCACCCGTGTAGCTCCAGCTGGTGCTCGATGTAGAGGCGCTCGGCCGCCGCCTGGAACTCGGCCAGCGACGGTGCCGACAGGAGCCGCTGGAGCTCGCCCCCGGCCCCATCCGCGGCAGGGAGCAGATCCACCCCGGTGATCTCGTCCTCCAGCTGCATGATCACCGCCCGTTCGACGATGTTCTTGAGCTCCCTCACGTTCCCCGGAAAGGAATAGCTCGCCAGCTGGCGCAGTGCCCGCTCGCTCCAGCGCTTGCAGCGCCGGTTGTACTCCTGGCAGGCCTGGCGGGTGTAGTGCTCGACGAGCAGCGGGATGTCCTCGGGGTGCGAGCGCAGCGGCGGCGTGCGCAGGACCACCACCGAGAGACGAAAGTACAGATCCTCGCGGAACTTGCCGTCGCGCACGGCGGCCAGCAGATCCTTGTTGGTGGCGGCGATGACGCGCACATCCACGTGCCGCACCGCCCCGGCTCCCACCGGCTCCACCTCGCCGTCCTGCAGCACCCGCAGCACCTTCGCCTGGGTGCGCTCGGACATGTCCCCCACCTCGTCGAGAAAGATCGTGCCACCGTCGGCCTGCACGAACTTGCCCAGCTGTCGGCGCACCGCGCCGGTGAAGGAGCCCTTCTCGTGGCCGAACAGCTCCGATTCGATGAGCTCCTCGGGAATGGCGGCGCAGTTGACGCGGATGAACGGCGCCCGGGCACGGGGGGACAGCAGGTGGATCCGGCGTGCCACCAGCTCCTTGCCGGTCCCGGACTCGCCGGTGATCAGGACGGTGGCCCGGGAGGGCGCCACCCGCGCCACCTCGTCTCGCAGGCGGGCCATCTCCTGGGAGTCTCCCAGCAGCGGCGGGGGCTCCGGCTCCTGCTGCCGCAGGCGGCGGTTTTCCTCCAGCAGCTGCCCGCGCGCCGCCGCGTTGGCCACCGCCAGCAGCAGTTCGGCGCGCTCCGGCGGCTTGTGCAGGAACGATGCGGCGCCGGCGTCGAGGCAGCGGGCGGCGGTGAACTCGTCGCCGTGGCCGGTGAGCACCACCACCGGCACCTCGACGCCGCGCTGGCGCAGGTTGTCGAGCAGGGCAAGGCCGTCCATGCCGGGCATCTTGAGGTCCAGGAGCACGGCGTGGGGTTTCTCCCGGTCGATGCGGTCGAGCCCCTCGAAGGCGTTGGCGGCTTCGACGACCTCGTAGCCGGCGCCGGACAGCACGGCCCGCATGGCCACCCGGATGGCCCGGTCATCGTCGATGACCAGCACACGGCCTGCCTCGCGCACCGCGCAAGTCTATCGGATTTTCCGTGACCGCCGTCACTCGCCGAGCGTCACCACCACCTTGCCGACGCTCTGGCGCCCCTGCAGGAGGGCGTGGGCGCGGGGCAACTCGGCAAAGGGCACGATCTCCCCCACCACCGGCCGCAGCTGACCCGCCACCCACAGCTGCTCCAGGCGCGCGAAGCGCTGCTGGAGTTCGGCCGCCAGGTGGGGCACCAGCGACAAGTTGAACCCCGCCAGCGTCCGGCACGGCGCCACCAGCGCCTGGGGCAGCACCACCCCCATGCGGAGGAGCTCCGCCACGGCGTGCAGCCAGCGCACCCGCCGCGCCCCCATGGCAGCGGCAAAGCCGAACAGCACGTAGCGCCCGTCCGGTCGGAGCGCTCGCCAGCCGGGCCGGAACAGTGCTCCCCCCACCGAATCCAGCACCACGTCCACCCCCGGCTGCACCGCGGCGCGGTACTGCTCGTAGCCGTACACCTCGGCGGCCCCCAGGTCCATCGTCAGACGGCGCTTGCTCTCGGTCGAAGCCACTCCCACCACCCGGGCTCCAGCGCCGGCGGCCAGTTGCACCGCCATGGTGCCCACCCCCCCGGCCGCCGCGGTGATCACCACCCGTTCGCCCGGCCGCACCCGCCCGACGGTGTGCAGGGCATGGTCGGCGGTCAGCCCGGTCACGCCCATGGCCGCGCCTTCCACGAACCCCATGCCGGCGGACAGCGGGCGCACGTGGGTGGCGGCCACCCGCACCAGCTCGGCGTGGCCGCCGAAGATGGGCACCGCGGCCACGGCGGTGCCCTCGGCGGGCGCCACTACCCCCTCCCCCAGGGCCGTCACCACGCCGCTCACCTCCATGCCCGGCACGAAGGGCGGGCGCGGCACGTTGGGGTAGACCCCCAGTCGCGCCGCGCAGTCGGCGAAGTTGAGACCGATGGCGCGCACCGCCACCAGCACCTCGCCGGCGGCCGGGGTCGGCGCCGGCAGCTGCCGCAACGAAAGCACCGCCGGCGGCCCGTAGGCGGGGGCGACCCAGGCCCTCACCCTCTGCCCCCGCC
>JABRVY010000065.1:0-3064 GCA_039961755.1 Acidobacteriota bacterium
GGGGAATCTTCGTCAAGGTGGTGGGGGGCCGGGTGCACGAGGTCAACATGGACATTTTCGAGGGCTCCCGGTACTACGAGGCGCTCTTGAAGGGCAAGCATTTCTTGGATGTACAGGGGGTTATCACGAGGGTGTGCGCCATCTGTTCGGCGGGGCACACTGTGGCCGCCCTGGCGGCGCTGGAAAACGCCCTGGGGATCGTCTCTTCACCTCGTGTGTTCAAGATGCGCGGCCTGCTGACGCTCGGGGCCACCATCGAGTCCCACGCGCTGCACGTCTTTGCCCTCGCCCTGCCAGATTTTCTTGGTTTCGACTCGGTCATCGCCATGGCCGAGAAGTATCCGCGTGAGGTCGCCTTTGCCCTGAAGCTCAAACAGCTGGGCAATCGTATCCAGGAGTTGATCGGCGGACGGGCGGTGCACCCGGTGAATACGCTCGTGGGTGGTTTCGGCAAGCTGCCCCGGCACCGCGACCTGGAGGAAATCCGCAGCGCCCTGTCAGCCGCCCAGGCTCCCCTGGCCGGCTTCGTGGATCTGGCTGCCTCCATCGAGGTGCCTGATTTCGCCGCGCGTCCCACGGTGTTCGTGGCGCTGCGGCCGCACGAGGATGGATACCGCTTCCGGGGCTCGACGCTGTGCACTTCCCGCGGCGAGGAGTTTCCCGTGGCGGAGTATCGCGACGTGGTGCGGGAGTTCACCGTGGAACACTCCCACGCCAAGCACGCCGCGCTGGCCTCGGGAGAGACCTACATGGTGGGCTCGCTGGCGCGACTGGCGCTGTGGGGGGATCGGCTTGCGGGGCAGGCTCGGACAGCGTTCCAGCGTCTCTTCCCGCGGGGGGTGGAGGAAAACGTGCTCACCAACACCTGGGCGCAGCTCGTCGAGCTGGTCCACTGCCTGGAGCGCGGGCAGCAGGTGTGCGAGGAGTTGCTCGGCTTGCCCGAAGAGGAACGGGAGATGCAGGAGTACGACGTGCGGGCGGGCCGTGGCGTGGGGGCCATCGAGGTGCCCCGGGGCACGCTGATCCATGAGTACTCTTTCGATGATGACGGCATCATCGAGTCGGCCAACGTCATTACCCCCACCGCCCAGAACCTCGCCAACACCGAGCGAGATCTGCGGGCCGCCGTGGAGCGCCTGCTGGCCTCCGACGTTGGCTCCGAGTCGACCCTCAAGCTGAAGCTGGAAATGGTGGCCCGGGCGTACGATCCCTGCATCTCCTGCTCGGTGCACGTGACCTGTCTGTAGGGGCGGATTCTGCCTTCCGGGGTGCTGATCGTCGGGCTGGGCAACCCCCTGATGGGGGACGACGGAGTTGGCCACGCCGTGGTCGAGCAGCTGCGCCGCTCGCTGGCCGATCGCCACGGGGTGCGCGCCGAGTACGGGGACACCGATGCCCTTCGCCTTCCTTCCCTGTGGCACGGTGAGGAGGAGGTGTGGCTGGTGGATGCGGTGAGCTCCGGAGCTCCGCCCGGCACCATCCACCGTCTGGACCACGAGACGCTGCTGGCGGTGCCGCAGGAACACCATCACGCCCACCGGCTGAGCTTGCCGGACAGCTTGCGCTGGATCGCCCTCGGTGTACCCGAGATGGCCTCGGTACGCTATCGCCTCTGGGGCATCGAAGTGCGCCGCGTGGCCCCGGCTGAGGGTCTTTCGCCGGTGGTGGCGGCGGCCGCCGAGCAGGTTGCCGCCGAAATCGCCGACCGCCTCGTCTAATCCATTCCTCTGGATGACGCCATGCCGCTGGCAGGAAGGCGGCGGATCACCGGGCCCCTCGCCCGGTAGCCTGTAACCGGTCGTTCTCCGGGGGGCAGGAGGATGGGTGCTTCTGCGACGGAGATGAAGTTGCAGTATCTGAAATATCACTATCGGTTAGCACTATTGACATCCCATGGCCTTGGGGTTATTTTCTCTATCAGGGACCCGCGAACTGCGGAGAAGGCGCGGCGGCACAACGGAGGGAAGGAGGGAGCAATGCAACGCTCGCAACCAGGGGAGTTGCCATTCACTCCGGACGATTCAGTTGGGGTGGATCGGCGCGATTTCATCAAGATCTGCTGTATGGCGGCGGCGGCCGTGGGCCTGCCGCCGGCGGCCGGTCTCCAGATGGCCGAAGCCGCCGCCAAGGGTCTGAAGCCCTCGGTGATCTGGCTGCACTTCCAGGAGTGCACCGGATGCACCGAGACGCTGCTTCGCACCTCCCACCCAGGGGTGGCGGAGCTGATCCTCGACCTCGTCTCCCTCGACTACTCGGAGACGCTTCTGGCGGCGGCGGGCAAGCAGGCCGAGGAGGCTCTCCACGCCGCCATGCACGCCCACGAGGGCAAGTTCGTCTGCGTGGTGGAAGGGGCGATTCCCCTGAAGGATGGCGGCATTTACTGCCAGATCGGCGGGCGCACCGCCAAGGCGATCATGGAGGAGGTGGGGGGCAAGGCGGGAGCGATCATCGCCATCGGGTCCTGCGCCTCCTGGGGGGGCATTCCCTCCGCCGACCCCAACCCCACCGGGGCGGTGGGCGCACCGGCAGTGCTGCCCGGCAAGACCGTGGTGACCATCCCGGGCTGTCCGGCCAACCCCTACAACCTGCTGGGCACGGTGCTGCAGTACGCCACCTTCGGCACGCTGCCGGCGCTGGATGGCAAGGGGCGTCCGGTGCACTCCTACGCCCGGGTGATCCACGAGGACTGCCCCCGCCGCCCGCACTTCGACGCCGGGCGCTTCGTCAGGCAGTTCGGTGACGAGGGCCACCGCCTGGGGTGGTGCCTGTACCAGATGGGGTGCAAGGGTCCCGCCACCCACGCCAACTGCTCCTTGCAGCACTTCGGCGAGGTTCCCGGGGCGTGGCCCATCGGTATCGGCCACCCCTGTTTCGGGTGCACCGAGCAGACGCTGGCGTTCCGCGCGCCGCTGCACGCCACCGTCGGGATCGACCGGCCCACCCCGCCCGACACCTACCCGCCCATCCACCCCGAGCGGGGCGGGGTGAGCCGGTCGATCCCGACGGTGGCGTGCAGCGGCGCGCGGAACGCCAGCGTCTGCTCGGTGCACCCGAAACAGGGGTG